>NZ_JBEXUS010000045.1:0-63976 GCF_040614455.1 Nocardia sp. NPDC005978 | reverse complement strand
AATACCACACACACTCTTCCCAAACCCCCCCCTCTCCCTATTTCCTCTTCCGCCCACAAATCTAGGCTAAACCGCCGGGGGGCCGGGGCGCGCCCCCCCCCGGGCCTCGACTCTGCTGCCGGTTGCCTATTCGACGGTGACGCTCTTGGCCAGGTTCCGGGGCTTGTCCACGTCCCGGTCCAGCGCGATGGCGGTGTGATACGCCAGCAACTGCAGCGGAATCGTGAGGATGATCGGGTCGAGTTCGGGCGCCACCGCGGGCACCCGGATGACCGCGTCGGCCAGCCCGTCGGGCAGTTCGGTGTTGGTGACCGCGATGACGGGCCCGCCGCGCGCCTTGATCTGCTCGATGGTGGTGATGTTCTTGGCCAGCAGTTCGTCGCCGGGAATCAGCACGACGCTGGGCATGTCGGGATCGATGAGGGCCAGCGGGCCGTGCTTGAGCTCGGAGCCCTGGTACGCCTCGGCGTGAATGTAGGAGATCTCCTTGAGCTTCTGCGCGCCCTCGCGGGCCACCGGCCAGCCGCGCACCCGCCCGACGAAGAACATGCTGCGGGCCTTGGCGTAGTTGGCCGCGATCTCGGCGATCTCGGCGTCCTGGGCGAGGACCGCCTCGATGGCGTCCGGCAGCGCCCGCAGGCCACTGACGATGCGCTCACCGCCCGCGGCGGACAGGTCGCGCACCCGGCCGAGCAGCAGCGCCAGCATGGCGAAGGACACGGTCATGTTGGTGAGCGCCTTGGTGGAGGCCACCGAGACCTCGGGCCCGGCGTGCAGGAACACCCCGGCGCCGCATTCGCGGGCGATCGCGCTGCCGACCACGTTCACCGCGCCGATCACGCGCCCGCCCTTGCGCTGCAGCTCCTGGACCGCGGCCAGGGTGTCCAGGGTCTCCCCGGACTGGCTGATGGCGACGTACAGCGCGTCCGGATCCACCACCGGGTTGCGGTAGCGGAACTCGGAGGCGGGTTCCGCTACCGCGGGAATGCGCGCCAGTTCTTCGACCAGCTGGGCGCCGAGCTGCCCGGCGTAGTAGGCCGAGCCGCAGCCCAGGAACACCACCTTGCGAATGCCGCGCAGTTCGCGCGCGTCCATGTTCAGTCCGCCCAGGATCGCGGTGGCGAAGCGTTCGTCGAGCCGGCCGCGCAGCGCGCGCCGGACGGCGTCGGGCTGTTCGGCCATCTCCTTGCGCATGAAGTCGTCGTAGCCGCCCAGCGCGTAGTCCTCGGCCGCCATGGCGATGGTGGTCGGGGTCTTGTCGGTGCGGCGTGCTTCCAATCCGAGTGTGCTGGTGCGGAATTCGCCGGCGCGGACGGTGGCCAGCTCGCCGTCGTCGAGGAAGACGACGCGCTGGGTGTGGTGCACCAGCGCGGCCACGTCCGAGGCGACGAACATCTCGCCGTCGCCGACGCCCAGCACGATGGGGCTGCCGTTGCGGGCGACCACGAGTTCGTCGGGGCGGCGCGGGTCGAGCACGAGCAGCCCGTAGGTGCCCTCGACGCGGTGCAGCGCGGTGCGGACGGCGTCCTCCAGGGAATCGGCGTCCGCCAGGGCGGCCGCCACCAGGTGGGCGATGGCCTCGGTGTCGGTGTCGGAGACGAATTCCACACCGGCGGCGGTCAATTCGGCCCGCAGTTCCTCGGCGTTCTCCACGATCCCGTTGTGCACCACGGCGATTCGGCCGGCGCCGTCGGTGTGCGGGTGGGCGTTGGCGTCACTGGGCTCGCCGTGGGTGGCCCAGCGGGTGTGCGCGATGCCGACGTTGCCGCGCAGGCGAGCGCCCTCGGCGTCCACGCGGTTGCGCAGATCCTGTACCCGCCCTTGGGTTTTGGTGATCCGCAACCGGCCCCGGTGCGGGACGGCGAGTCCGGCGGAGTCGTACCCGCGGTATTCGAGCCGATGCAGGCCCTCGAGCAGGACCGGCACGGCGTCGCGGTGCCCGATGTATCCGACGATTCCACACATTGCGGCGAGGCTCTCCTCTATCCGTAGACGATGCGGCGCAGTTGCCGTTCGGTGAATTCGGGGGCCGCGACCGGCCGCCCGGCGAGTTCGGCAGCGAGCTGCCGCCAGATCTCGGCGTTGCGCACCTGCCGGCGCTGGAGTTCGGCGTGTCTGCGGCGCACGAACTGTTCGGCGGTCTCGTCGAAGTAGCCGGCGACATCGGCGACCACGCGGGCCGCGACCGCCGCGGGCAGACCGGTGGAGGCCGCCACGTGGCGCACCAGATCCTCCGGAACCCCGTCATTCACCGCACCGAACCTGCCATGATCACCCGCACTCCGCAACTTATCTGCCCGGATTCGGGCAGGAAGTGACGCGAACCTCCCGGGTGGCGGTTCCGGCGCTCGATCCGGGCGGGCACCGGCCCGAGTGTCGGGAAACCCTGGACGCACAACCAACTACCCTTGGCTCCGTGACCTCACCGAATCAGACCGCCGTGGCGACCCTGCACACCAATCTCGGCGATATCAAGATCGCGCTCTTCGGTAACCACGCCCCCGCGACCGTCCGCAACTTCCTCGGACTGGCCGACGGTTCCGCGCCCTACACCACCGCGAACGCCTCCGGCACCAAGTCCGGCCCGTTCTACGACGGCGCGGTCTTCCACCGGATCATCGACGGCTTCATGATCCAGGGCGGCGATCCGACCGGCACCGGCCGCGGCGGCCCGGGCTACGAGTTCAAGGACGAGTTCCACCCTGAGCTGCGCTTCGACCGCGGCTACCTGCTGGCCATGGCCAACGCCGGGCCGGGCACCAACGGCTCGCAGTTCTTCATCACCGTGGGCCCGCAGTCGCACCTCAATCGCAAGCACACGATCTTCGGTGAAGTGGTGGACCCGGATTCGCGCAAGGTGGTCGACACGATCGCCAACGCCGCGACCGATCGCAACGACCGTCCCAAGGACGAGATCGCGATCTCCAGCATCACCATCTCCTGAGTCCACCCGATCCAGAAGAGAATTCGACATGAACCCGCAGCAGCCCGCACCGACCTGTTTCCGGCATCCCGACCGGCCCACCGGTCTGGGCTGCACGCGGTGCGGGCGCCCGGCCTGCCCGGAGTGCCTGACCCCGGCCGCGGTCGGGCAGCACTGCGTGGAGTGCGTGCAGCAGGGCCGCCGGGATGTGCGGCCGGTGCGGTCGATGACCGGTGCGGTGCAGTCGGCCGCCGGCAAGCCGTACGTCACCTGGACGCTCATCGGGCTCAACGTCCTGGTCTTCGCGATCACCGCGATCCAGGCGCGGAATCCGGTGCAGAACACCGCGTCTCAGCTGTTCGTCGATTGGCGGCTGATTCCCGCCCTGGTCGGCGAGGGGGAGTGGTGGCGGGTCGTCGGTTCCGGGTTCCTGCACTACGGCCCGCTGCATCTGCTGGCGAACATGTTCGCGCTGTACGTGCTCGGTCCCTACTGCGAGGCCGCGCTGGGCCGGGCGCGCTACGTCTCGGTGTATCTGGTGTCGCTGCTGGGCGGCTCGGCGGCGGTGACCCTGCTGGGTAATCCGGCGGTGGCCACGGTCGGCGCGTCCGGCGCGATCTTCGGCCTGTTCGGCGCGGTCGCGGTGATCATGCTGCGCACCCGCCAGAACCTGACGCAGATCCTGATGCTGCTGGTGCTCAACCTGATCATCACCTTCGCGGTGCCCGGCATCTCGATGCTCGGGCATCTGGGCGGGCTGTTCGCGGGCACGCTGGCGGCGGGCGGGATCCTGTACCTGCCGCGCTGGTTGAGGGCCAAGACCCCGCAGGCGGCCATGGCCATCGGCTGGGTCTCGGTGGCGGCCCTCGCGGTGATCTCGATCGCGGCCATCGCGGTGGGCGCGCCGGACTTCACCGATCTGCTGAACTAGCGCGCCGCGGGGCGATCGACGCGCGGGACCGCGATCAGCGCGGGAGATAGGCCCGCAGGACGTCCAGGACGTCCTCGGGATGGGTGCCCAGATCCCAGCGGCCGAAGATGAGCAGCCGCTCGTCGCCGCCGGGTTCGGCGATGTCCATCTCGAGCATGGGCATGCGCCGGCCGAGCCGGCGATAGCTGACCACGCGGGTGCGCACGATGCGGTCCGGGGTGTAGCGCTGGGCCCCGGTCAGGCCGCGCACCACGATCCGCGGCGGATCACCGGGTTCCACGGCCAGGCGCGGACGCTGCCGCAGCCCGAGCACGAACAGGAAGAGCAGGCCGAGCGCGGCCACCCCGATGAGCAGCCGGCCCGCCGCGTCGGTGGCGAGCACGGTCGCCGCGAGCAGGCCGAGGCCGCCGATTCCGCAGGCGATCACCGCCGGCAGGGGGGTGGACCAGTCGAGTCGCGGGGTGGGCTCGGTCACTGTCCCCAGTCTCTCCTCGAGTTGTCCACACGGTTATCCACAGGTGTGTATGAATAACAATCGTGTAAGGCACTCATCGCCAGCGCATGGTCATGATCAGACCGACCACCATGAGGCCGAAACCGATCAGGAAGTTCCACGGCCCGAGGTCGTTCATCCAGGCGATCTGCTCGGCGGCCAGGTAGTAGACCAGCAGCCAGACCAGGCCCGCGAGCATGAAGCCCAGCATGATGGAGACGTACCAGACCGGCGACGGACCGGCCGATTTCACCTTCACGGGCGTGCGGCTGGCCGGGTTGATCGTGTAGTCGGTCTTCTTCCGGACCTTCGACTTGGGCATGACGTCCTCAATTTCGGCGTGCAGTCTCGATGAGATTATCCCAGGTCACTCGGGGACTGCTTCCCCAAGCCCCGTGAGGAGTGTCGAGGGATCGGCCCCCGAACTCCGGGACCGGGCGGTCTGCCCGGGTCTCTGTGGCAAGCGTGCCCCATAGTTCACCGGCTGGGGAAGGAACGATCCGCGATCGTTGTGGATCGATGTGGAGCGATGGTGGATCGATGTCGTGCGGGCTGTGGATCGGCGGGCGGGGCGGGCTGTGGATCACTGTGGACGGGCGCGCCGAGCCGGTATTGCGTGCGACGGGCGCGCGCGGGCCAACTACTCTCGACGTATGCGTGTTCTGGTCGTCGACAACTACGACAGCTTCGTGTTCAACCTGGTGCAGTACCTGGGCCAACTGGGTGCCGAGGCGACCGTCTGGCGCAACGACGATCCCCAGCTGGCCGACGTGGACGCTGTCGTGCGGGCGTTCGACGGCGTGCTGATCTCGCCCGGTCCCGGCACCCCCGAACGCGGCGGGGCCAGCATGGACCTGGTTCGGGCGGCGGCCCGGAACGAGCGCCCGCTGCTCGGGGTGTGCCTCGGCCACCAGGCCATCGGCGCGGCGTTCGGCGCGACCGTCACCCGCGCACCGGAACTGCTGCACGGCAAGACCAGCGAGGTCTTCCACATCGGCGCGGGCGTGCTGGCCGGGCTGCCGGATCCGTTCATCGCCACCCGCTACCACTCGCTGACCGTGGTCGAGGAGACCATGCCGCCGGAGCTGGAAGTGCTGGGCCGCACCGAATCCGGCATCGTCATGGCCATGCGGCATCGCACCCTGCCCATTCACGGCGTGCAGTTCCATCCCGAATCCGTGCTCACCCAGGGCGGGCACCGAATGCTCGCCAACTGGCTCGGCGTGTGCGGCGAGCGCCCCGACGAGGGCCTGGTCCGCACGCTCGAGGCGGAGGTCGCGGCCCTCATATGAGCCGGGTCGCGGTGGGGACGGCGTGAGCGCGCCCGGTGCGCGGCCGTACGTGCTGCTGTCGGTGGCGGTCAGCGTCGACGGCTATATCGACGACGCGTCCCCGGAGCGGCTGCTGCTGTCCAACGCCGCCGACTTCGATCGGGTGGACGAGTTGCGCGCGGAGTCGGACGCGATCCTGATCGGCGCGGGCACGCTGCGCGGCGATGATCCGCGACTGCTGGTCAACAGCGCCGACCGGCGGTCGCGGCGGCTGGCCGCGGGCAAGCCCGAATACCCGCTGCGCGTGGTCGTCTCGGCGTCCGGCGCGGTGAGCCCGTCGGCGCGGCTGTGGCACACCGGCGGCGACAGAGTGCTCTACACCACCGATTCCGGGCGAATCGCGCTGGGCGGCCGGCTCGATGCCCACGCCGATGTCGTGTCCCTGGGCCACGCGATCGACTTCGCCGCGCTGCTGGACGATCTCGCCCGGCGCGGCGTCGGCCGGCTCATGGTCGAGGGCGGCGGCTCGATACACACCGCGTTCCTGTCCGCGGGGCTGGCCGACGAGCTCAGCATGGCCGTCGCGCCCCTGGTGGTGGGCGATCCCGCCGCCCCGCGCTTTCTCGGACCCGCCGAATTCCCGGGCGGTCCCGCGTATCGCATGCGACTGGCCGAGGTCGGCCGCGTCGGAGATGTGGCCGTGCTGCGCTATCTGCCCAAGGAGGGTTCGGATGTCCATGCCGCACAAGAACGATGAGGCGCGCACCGATCGCGGCTGGATGCGGCACGCGATCGGCCTCGCCCGCCTGAGCCCGCCCAGTTCGACCGCGTTCTCGGTGGGCGCGGTCATCGTCGGCGCGGACGGCGTGGAGATCATCCACGGCTGGTCCCGCGAGACGGACGAGAAGGTGCACGCCGAGGAGTCGGCCCTGAACAAGCTGGAGCCCGGTGACCCCCGGCTGCCGCACGCCACCCTCTACAGCACCCTCGAGCCCTGTTCGCAGCGCGCGAGCCGGGATCGAAAGCCCTGTGCCGACCGCATACTGGCCGCGGGCATCCGCCGCGTGGTCATCGCCTGGCGCGAGCCGGGAACCTTCGTGGACAACTGCCAGGGTGTGGAGAAACTGCGTGAGCACGGCGTCGAGGTCGTGGAACTCGGGGATCTGGCCGACGAGGCCATGTCGATGAACCGGCATCTGTCGCTCTGACTTTCGCGCCCGCCGGGCCGAATCGGGCTGCCGGGCGGGATGTCTCGCCCCGGAACTACGAAAGCCGCACCCGTGGGTGCGGCTTTCGTGGTCTATCGGTCGAGTCTCACGGCGGTCCCAGGGACAGCACGCCGGTCGTGATGGTCACCGTCTGGCTCTTGGAGATGGACGATCCGGCCGTCGGTTGCTGGGCGAGCACCCGTCCCACGGCGGAGGCGTCCAGCGTGCTCTGCGTCGTCTGGCTGATCTGGCCGTTCCAGCCGCGCTGGCGCAGGATGTCCACGGCCTGGGCCGGGGACAGTCCGATGAGGCTGGGCATGGGGATCTGATCGCCGCTGGAGACCTGCACGGTCACCGCGGAGCCCTTGTCCGCCATGGTGCCCGCGCTCGGCGTGGTGCCGATGACGGTGCCCTTGGGCTGGGAGTTCGGCACCTCCTGCACGGTGACCTTGAATCCGGCGCTGTCGGCCAGGTTCGGCTGGGCCACCTCGATGTTCTGCCCGACCACGTCCGGGACGCGCACCTTCTCCGGCCCGGAGCCGAGGGTGATGGTGACCAGCCCGCCGGCGTCGATCTTCTGGGCCTCGCCGGGGACCTGGCTGGTGACCTTGTCCTTCTCGTCGGCGGCGGAGGCCTCGCGCTGGGTTTCCGGATTGAGCCGCAGCCCCACCGAATTCAGCTGCTGTTCGGCCTGCTGCTGGGTGAGCCCGGCCAGGCGCGGCACCGGGACCTGCGAGGGCCCGGAGGAGATCTGCAGGGTGACGGTGCTGCCCTTGTCGATGCGCGAGCCGCCCAGGGGCTGGCTGGCGATGACGTTGCCCTCGGCCACCTTGCCGTCGGGTTTGGTGGCGGTGACGACGGTGAAGCCGAGCTTCTCCAGATCCCGTTGCGCGAGTTGACCGTTCTTGTTGGCCATCTCGGGCACGGTGATCTGCTCGGCGTTGCTGCCGGGCCCGAGCAGTGCCCAGAACAGGCCGAAGGCGACGGCGAGGGTGCCGAGCACGCCGGCCACGATGAGCGCGGTGCGCCGCGGGTTGCCGTCGTTGTCGACGATCTCCTGTTCGGTGGTGTCGTCGCGGCGCTCGACCGTGCGGTAGCTGCGCGGCGGCGGCAGATCGTCGTCGAGGAAGCTGTTGCGGTCCTCGTCGCTCATGACCATGGGCGCGGTGGGCTTCTGCCCGCCCAGCACCCGGATCAGGTCGGCGCGCATCTCGGCGGCGGTCTGGTACCGGTTGGCCGGGTTCTTGCTCATGGCCTTGAGCACGACCGAGTCGAGTTCGCGCGGCACGCTCGGCAGCACGTGCGAGGGCAGCCGCGGATCCTCGCGGACGTGCTGGTACGCCACCGCGACCGGCGAGTCGCCGGTGAAAGGCGGTTCGCCGGTGAGGATTTCGTACAGCACGCAGCCGACCGAGTACACGTCCGACCGCGCGTCGACCTGTTCGCCGCGCGCCTGTTCGGGCGAAAGGTACTGCGCCGTGCCGATGACCGCGGCGGTCTGGGTCATGGGGTTGGAGCTGTCGGCCAGGGCGCGCGCGATGCCGAAGTCCATGACCTTCACCGCGCCCGCGCGGTTGATCATGATGTTGGCGGGCTTCATGTCGCGGTGCACGATGCCGTTTCGATGCGAGAAGTCCAGCGCCGCACACACATCGGCGATGATCTCCATGGCGCGCCGGGGCGGCATCGGTCCCTTGCCGCGCACGATGTCGCGCAGGGTGTCGCCGTCGACGTACTCCATGACGATGTACGGCAGCGGGCCGCCGTCGACCTCGGCCTCGCCGGTGTCGTACACCGCGACGATGGCCGGATGGTTCAGCGCCGCCGCGTTCTGCGCCTCGCGCTTGAACCGCAGATAGAACGTGGGGTCGCGGGCCAGGTCGGCGCGCAGCACTTTGATCGCCACATCCCGCGCCAGGCGCATGTCGCGCGCCTTGTGCACCTCGGACATGCCACCGAAGCCGATGATCTCGCCCAGCTCATAGCGGGACGAGAGGTTCTTCGGGGTCGTCATCGCGGTCCTTGGGGGATGGCTGGATCACTGTCGGCAGCGCCCTCGACTCCTCGAGCACCGGGGATGGGAAATGATGGTATGCCGATGCCCGGACGGCCCGCCGTGGTGGTCGTGGTCGCGCCCGCCGTGGTGGTCGGCGCGGCGGTCGTGGTCGGCGGGACCGTGGTCGTGGTCTTGGGAACCGTGGTGGTCACCGGCGGCTTGGTGGTCGTCGGCGGCACCGTCGTGGTCGGCGGTTCCTCGGTGGTGGGCGGCGGCTCGTAGGTGGTCACCGGTGGCGGAACCGGCTTCTCCTTCGTCGTAGTGGGCGGGGTGGTGGTCGTCGTGCTCGGCGGCGCCGTCGGCGCGATGACCGCACTGGTGCGGGTGGTCGGGGCCGGATCGTCCGGCGTCCCGCTGAGCAGCACGAAACCCGCCGCGGCGCCCAGGATCAGCGCGCCGACACCGAGTCCGGCCAGTGCCTTCTGACTGTTGGTGAACCGGCCCTGCGGCTCCGGCGCACCGGCCGGGGGCGCACCGAAAGCGGTGTTGCCCACCGGGGTCTGCGAACCCGACATCATGACCGTCGCGCCGGTCGGCGGCGCGGGCGGCGCCTGCCGGTGTGCCTGCGGCGGCGTCGGGTAGCGGGTGGTGGCCGAGTCGGGACGCGGCGCGTTGGGGATGATCACCGTCGGCCCGGGCGGCAGCACCCGGGTGGCGCCGGTCTGGGCGGGCAGGCCGCCGCCGGGTGTGGGCACCCGCCGGCCCGCGCGCACCGCGGCCACCGCGTCGGCGAACTCGCCGCCGGTGGCGAAGCGCTGCTGCGGATCCTTGGCCATGGTGATCTCGATGAGCTCGCGCACGTTCGGCGGCAGATCTGCGGGCAGCGGCGGCGGGGTCTCGCGCACGTGCTTCATGGCGACGGTGAGCGCGCCGTCCCCGGTGAAGGGCCGTTCGCCCGCCAGCGCCTCGTAGCCGACCACACCGAGCGCGTACACGTCCGAGGCCGACGTGGCGTCCTCGCCGGTGGCCTGTTCGGGCGCGATGTACTGCGCGGTGCCCATGACCATGCCGGTCTTTGTGACCGGTGAGGCGTCGACGACCTTGGCGATGCCGAAGTCGGTGATCTTCACCTGGCCGGTGGGCGTGACGAGGATGTTGCCGGGCTTGACGTCCCGGTGCACCACGCCGGCGGAGTGCGCCACCTGCAGTGCGCGCCCGGTCTGCTCGAGCATGTCCAGGCCCTGCTGGACCGAGAGCCGCCCGAGCCGGGACAGCACCGCGTTGAGCGGTTCGCCCTGCACCAGTTCCATGACCAGATAGGCCATTTCGCCGCCCGAGGGATCCAGCGTCTCGCCGTAGTCGTAGATGCCGGCGATTCCCGGATGGTTCAGCTGCGCCGTCGTCCTGGCCTCGGTGCGGAACCGATGCCGGAACGTGGGGTCGGCGGAGAACTCCGCCTTGAGCACCTTGACCGCGACTCGGCGGTCGAGGCGGGTGTCGAGCGCTTCCCAGACCTGGCCCATGCCGCCGGTGGCGATGAGCCGCTGCAGCCGGTAGCGGTCCGCGATCATCGCACCGTTGTTCAGCATTCCTGACCCTGTCTACCTTGCGCCTTCATGTCGTTCAGCCCCCCAGTCCGGCATCGAGCACCGCGCGGGCGACCGGAGCCGCTACCGAGCCGCCGGTGGCGGCCAGGGCGCGGTCGCCACCGTTCTCGACGATCACCGCGATCGCGATCTGCGGTTTCTGCGCCGGCGCGAACGCGATGTACCAGGCGTGGGGCGGGGTGTTGCGCGGGTCGCTGCCGTGTTCGGCGGTGCCCGTCTTCGAGGCGATCTGGTAGGCCCGCTGGCCTCCGCCCTGCGTGTTCTTCTCCGATTCGATCATCATGGTTGTCAGCTGGGTGGCCACCGGCGCGCTGATCGCCTGGCCGACCGACATCGGCTTGATGGTCTCCAGCATCGTCAGGTCGGGTGCTTGCAGCTGATCCACCAGATGCGGTTGCATCCGGACGCCGCCGTTGGCGACGGTCGCCGCGATGACGGCGTTGTCCAGCGGGGTGAGCGCCACATCGCGCTGGCCGATGCTGCTCTGGCCCAGGGCCGCGCCGTCCGGGATGGTCCCGACGGTGCTGTCCGCCCACGGAATCGGAATGTTGGGATGCTGGCCGATTCCGAACGCGGCGGCCTCGTCCTTGAGTTTCGCGGCTCCCACCTTGATACCGAGTTCCACGAAAGCCGTGTTACACGAGTACTTGAACGCCTCGGTGAGCGAGGCGGTCGCGGAATCGCCGGGGCCGCAATGACTCCCGTTGTAGTTCTCCAGCGTCGTCGTGGTGTCCGGCAGTGTGATGCGGGACGCGGCGGTGAGCTGGTCGTCGGGCTTGGCCGCGCCGTTGGAGAGCGCGGCCGCGGTGGTGATCACCTTGAAGGTGGAGCCCGGCGGATAGGTCTGGGACACCGCGCGATTGAGCATGGGCTGGCGCGGATCGGTGCGCAGCGTCTGCCACGCCTGCGCGGAGGCGGCCCCGTCGTGCCCGGACAACAGGTTCGGGTCGTAGGACGGGGTGGACACCATGGTCAGGATGCGGCCGGTGCTCGGCTCGATGGCCACCACCGAACCGGTGTAACCCTTGGCGGTGAGCTGCTCGTACGCGACCTGCTGCATGACCGGGTTGATCGTGGTGATCACGTTGCCGCCGCGCGGATCCCGGCCGGACACCATGTCGATGAGCCGCCGCCCGAACAGCTGGTTGTCCGAGCCGTTGAGCACCGAGTCCTCGGCGTGTTCGAGCCCGGTGCTGCCGTACTGCATGGAGTAGAAGCCGGTGACCGGCGCGTACCCCAGCGGGTCGGTCGGATAGGTGCGCAGGTACCGGTAGCGGTCGTCGGTGGAGACCGAGCTCGCCAGCACGGTGCCCTGCGCGGAGATCTGCCCGCGCTGGCGGGCGTACTCGTCCAGCAGCACCCGGACGTTGCGCGGATCGTTGCGCAGACTGTCCGCCTTGAAGACCTGGACGTAGGTGGCGTTGGCGAGCAGGGCCAGCACCATGACCATGACCGCCATCGCGACCCGGCGCAGCGGAGTGTTCACGCGAGGCCCCCCTTCGGCGGGCGGCGCACCATCTGGGTGGGCGCTTCCGCGATCGGCTCGGGCGCTTTCTTGCGCACCGGGGCGGGCGCGCGCGCCGCGTCGGACACCTTGATCAGCAGCGCCAGCAGCGCGTAGTTGGCCAGCAGCGACGAGCCGCCGTAGGACACGAACGGGGTGGTCAGGCCGGTCAGCGGGATCAGCTTGGTGACGCCGCCGACCACCACGAACAACTGGATGGCGATGGTGAAGGACAGGCCCGCGGCGAGCAGCTTGCCGAAGCTGTCGCGCACCGCCAGCGCGGTCCGGAGACCGCGAATGACGAAGACGCAGAACAGCATCAGCACGGCGGTCAGCCCGATCAGGCCGAGTTCCTCACCGATCGAGGTGATGATGAAGTCGGTCTTGGCGAACGGCACCTGGGAGGGCCGTCCGCTGCCCAGGCCGGTGCCCGCGAGCCCGCCGGTGGCGAGCCCGAACAGCGACTGGGAGATCTGGTAGCCGGTGTTGCTGTAGTCGTCGAACGGGTGCAGCCAGGTCTCCACGCGCACCTGCACGTGCCCGAACATCTTGTAGGCGAAGAAGAATCCGATGCCGAGCAGTCCGAGGCCGATGACGACCCAGCCCACCCGCTCGGTGGCGATGTACAGCATGACCAGCACGGTGCAGAAGATGAGCAGCGATGTGCCCAGGTCCTTCTCGCGCACCAGCACGCCGATGCAGACCAGCCACACCACCAGGATCGGGCCCATGTCGCGGGCGCGCGGCAGTTCCATGCCGAACACGTGCTTGCCCGCGGCGGTGAACAGATCGCGCTTGGCGACCAGCACCCCCGCGAAGAAGATGATCAGCAGGATCTTCGCGAACTCACCGGGCTGCATGCTGAAGCCCGGCAACCGGATCCAGATCTTCGCGCCGTTCACCTCGGAGTACTTGCTGGGCAGCAGCGCCGGGATGGCGAGCGCGATCAGGCCGACGAGCCCGAGGGTGTACGCGTAGCGGGCCAGCGTGCGGTAATCGCGCAGCACGATGATGACCCCCATGAAAACCACCATCCCCAGCCCCGTCCACAGCACCTGCTGATTGGCATCGGGGGAGGGGATGGACTTGGAGGCGAAGATCGCGTCCTGCTTCTCGGCCAGGTCCAGGCGGTGGATCAGTACCAGCCCGAGCCCGTTCAACAGGGCGACGATCGGTAGTAGGAGGGGGTCCGCGAAGGCCGCGAAACGCCGCACCGCCAGGTGCGCCACCCCGAACAGGGCCATGTAGGCCGCGCCCAGTTTGGCGATGTCCCAGGAGATCGACTGTTCCTGGCTGGCCTCGACCAGCACCAGCGACACCGTCGTGATGAGCGCCGCCAGTCCGAGGAGCAACAGTTCCACATTCCGCCGAGTGGACGGCGGAGGCGCGGGAGCGAATCCGCCCGGCGGACTGGGAAAGGCCCCAGCGGACGGTGGTGCCGGTGCGGACATCAGTCCGCCACCCTGCAGTTCTGCCCCGGCGTCTGCGGCGCGGTCGTGGTGGTGGCCGACGGCTGGTCGGTCTTGCGGGGTTCCAGCGGGCGGTTCTCGCCACCGGGCTGCGCCTCGGGCGTGGTGGTCGGGACGACCGTGGTGCTCGCGGGCGGGGTGGTGGTCGTGGTGGTGTTCGGCGTCGAGGCGGCCTGCTTCTCACACGGGGGCAGCAGTTCGCGCTCGGCGAGGGCGCGCATCTGCTTGACGGCGTCGTCGTGCGAGCCCGGGGGCAGCCCCTTGTCGACCGAATCACGGCCGGTGGGCTTGAGATCGATGAGTTTGAGTTCGCGGCAGCCGGCGGGGAATTCCGCGTCCGGCGCGACCAGTTGGAGTTCGCCGCCGCGGGTGACGCAGCCGCGCTGATCGACATCGCGAATGGAGTAGCCGAGTACCGAACCGGGCAGACCGCGGTGAATCACCACGCGGTCACCGTCGGCGCCCACGTAGTAGTTGCCGCGAATCATGTTGTAGCCCACCGTCAGACCCGCCCCGACGGCCACCAGCAGCGCGAGCGACAGGGCCACCCAGCGCAGTTTGTGACTCTTCTTGGGCGGATCGGGCTCCGGCTGCGCGACCGCGCGCCGGGGTGCGGCGCGCGGTGGTCTCATGGCGGCGGCCCGCCCGGCGGCGGTGTTCGGCGGGGGAGTGTCCTCGTCCTGCCCCGACGCCGCGCCCGCGACGATGGGGTGGCTCTGCCCGTAGTCCAGGTCGATGACATCGGCGACCACGACGGTCACGTTGTCGGGACCGCCACTGCGCAGGGCCAATTCGATGAGCCGATCCGCCGACTCGTCGGTGCTGCCCTCGCGCAGGGTGTTGGCGATGGTCTCGTCACTGACCACGTCCGACAGGCCGTCGGAGCACAGTAGGTAGCGATCACCGGCCCGGGCCTCGCGCACCACCAGGGTGGGCTCGATCTCGTTACCGGTGAGCGCCCGCATGATGAGCGAGCGCTGCGGATGGGTGTGGGCCTGCTCGGGGGTGATGCGGCCCTCGTCCACCAACGACTGCACGAAGGTGTCGTCGCGGGTGATCTGGGTGAGCTCACCACCGCGGAGCATGTAGGCGCGGGAGTCGCCGATATGGGCCAGGCCGAGTTTGCGGCCGGCGAACAGGATGGTGGTGAGCGTGGTGCCCATACCATCGAGTTCCGGCTCCTCCTCGACCTGATCGGCGATGGCGGCATTGCCCTCGCGCACAGCGCGATCGAGCTTGCCGAGAAGGTCGTCGCCGGGCTCGTCGTCGTCGAGATGCGCCAGCGCGGCGATCATCAACTGGGAGGCGACTTCACCGGCGGCGTGGCCGCCCATGCCGTCCGCCAGCGCGAGCAGTCGCGCGCCGGCGTAGACGGAGTCCTCGTTGTTGGCTCGGACGAGACCGCGGTCGCTACGCGCGGCGTAGCGGAGAACAAGAGTCACGATCGCAGCTCGATCACTGTCTTACCGACACGGACAGGGGTGCCGAGTGGAACTCGCACCGGGGTGGTGACCTTCGACCGGTCGAGGTAGGTCCCATTGGTGGAACCGAGATCCTCGACGTACCAGTCCTCCCCGCGCGGCGAGAGTCGCGCATGCCGGGTGGAGGCGTAGTCGTCGGTGAGGACCAGTGTGGAGTCGTCCGCGCGCCCGATCAGCACCGGCTGCGCGCCGAGCGAGATTCGAGTGCCGGCGAGTGAACCCTGAGTCACCACGAGATATTTGGCGCCCTTCTGGCCTCGGCGCAAGGATGGGAGCACCGCTGAACCGCCAGGGGCCCGTGGTGCGACCCGGATGCCGGAGGCCGCGTAGATATCGCTGCGCAAGGTCCGGAGCACCGCCCATACGAACAGCCACAACAACAGCAGGAACCCCGCACGGGTCAATTGCAGGATCAATCCCTGCACGGTGCTCCACCTCCTGTTCGACCGTGTCGTAGGTACGGCTTTCGACCCCCAACCGGTGTGCTGGTCGAAGCGGCCCTATTCGCTACGCGTGCCGGGCATTCCGACAGTGGTAGCAGCCGCCGCGCGTGCTGGCAGCATCATAGGGCCGTAGACCGGTTGCGATCACGATACGACCGAGGATTCTCGGGTCATATCGTGACCTGCACCGCGAGCTTACGGGATCAGACGATCCGGATCAGGATCTCGGAATGCCCGGCGCGGATGACATCACCGTCGGCGAGCTGCCAATCCTGCACCGGAGACCCGTTGACCAGCGTTCCATTGGTCGAACCGAGGTCCGAGAGCATGGCCGTCTGGCCGTCCCAGCGAACCTCGATGTGCCGCCGGGAGACACCGGTGTCGGGCAGGCGGAAGTGCGCGTCCTGCCCGCGGCCGATGATGTTGCTGCCCTCACGCAACTGGTACGTGCGGCCGCTGCCGTCGTCGAGTTGCAGGGTCGCGGAGTAGCCGGACGCCGCGGCGGGCGCGTAGCCGCCGCCACCGCCCTGCTGCCCGTAGCCGCCGCCCTGCTGGCCGTAACCCTGGTCGCCGTAACCCGCCTGGCCCTGGTCGCCGTAGCCCTGCTGGTTCGGGTCGGCGTAGCCCTGCTGGCCCTGCTGGCCGTAGCCCGGGTCGGCGTAGCCCTGGTCGTACCCGCCCTGCTGGCCGTAGCCCTGGTCCGCCGGGTAGGCGGGCTGCTGCCCGTAGCCGCCGCCCTGCTGGCCGTAGCTCTGGTCGGCATAGCCCTGCTGGCCCTGATCGCCGTAGCCCTGCTGGCCCTGCTGCCCGTAGCCCTGGTCGGCGTAGCCCTGGTCGTACCCGCCCTGCTGGCCGTACGCCTGGTCCGCCGGGTACGCGGGCTGCTGCCCGTACGCCTGCTGGTCGTAACCCTGCTGGCCGTAGCCCGCCTGATCGCCGTAGCCGCCGCCCTGCTGGGCGCCGTAGCCCTGCTGGCCTTGCTGGCCCTGCTGGTAGTCGTACCCGTTCTGGTACTCGCCGTAGCCCTGGTCGGCGCCGTAGCCACCCTGCTGGCCGTAGCCGGCCTGGTCGCCATAGCCCCCCTGCGGTGCGGGGCGGCCCGCAGGCGGAGCGCCGTATCCACGGCGTGGATCGGACTCCGCGGGCTCACGGCTGGGGTCGTAGCCTGAGTTCTGCGTCATGGGGCCAGCTCCTGGTTGCGGGTTGGGTCGTGGTCTGCGTTCAGGTCCTGCCGCCGGACCCGCCCGGCGGTCGACGCTACCGCCGACGGCGTCCGGATCCACTCGGCCGCGAGTCCTGAACTGTCCGGTGTGCAGCGTAGGGGATGCCTCGAACTCGACGTGTACTTCGCCGTAGGTCTGCCACCCTTGTTCGCGGATGTAGTCCTGCAGATGCTTGGCGAATGCGCGCACGGTGAGGTCGTGATCGGCCTGTCCTTCGCCCTGGACGAGCTGCCCCAGGTCCGACTCGTTGACGGTGATGACGTAGCTGTTCGGTGCGAGCCGATGTCCGCCGCCGATGTCCTGCACGTTGTCCGAGGCCTCGCGCTGCAGCGCGGCCTCCACCTCCTGCGGGACAACGCTGCCGCCGAACGCACGCGCGAAGGCGTCACCGACTGCCCCTTGGAGGCGACGTTCGAATCGCGAAACAATCCCCATCGCCCCTCCTCTCGGGTCAAGGACGCTCCCTCGAGTGAAGCGTTCGTCGTGTCGGGTCTGCGGGTGTGACGCCGTTGACCTGCGCGTTCGTCCGATACAGCGGCACGCGAGCATGGCGTGTCGCTGTGGGGACACGGTGCTTGCATGATATCCGCGTTCGCCCACACCTGTAACTCTTGACGGCACCCCTGGGTTCCCAGCCTGCCATCACCCGCCGGGATAGCCGGTAACCAGCGGATTTCGTTTTGGCGCATACCCCGTGATACGTTTCTTCCCGTCGCTCGGGCGAGTGGCGGAATGGCAGACGCGCTGGCTTCAGGTGCCAGTGTCCGTAAGGACGTGGGGGTTCAAGTCCCCCTTCGCCCACAAACAGTAGGCCCCATCCGAATCCGGATGGGGCCTACTGCGTTTCGTGCTGCCTCCGGGTTCGCGCCTGTGTGCGCTCCCGAGCTTGCGCCCGATCGCACTCCCCGGCGATACCCCGTTTTTCGGGTCTTGTGCGGCGCCGTTCGAACCTCGGCGCCGATGCCCGGGAATCCGCAGGTCAAACGTAGTGTGACGAAGATCGCAGACACGCGCGTGAACTCCTCGGCCGGGGCGTTGCCGGAGTGCCTCCGACGGTCCGCGCGGGGGTGTAAATCGATTGCCGGAAGGTATCGAATCGGGTATGCGCCCGATTTCCTTCCGCCATTGCCGGATGCCCGTTTGGCCAAAATGAGGTTAAACAGACTTGGGGTCTGTTTCACTTTCGGTGACCGCTGGGCAATGGCGCTGAGATGGTGAGAAACACCAGCTTAACGCGGGTTGAACCACCGGCGACGGGTATTGGCCGGACTGATCGGCAAACGGCGCCGGGCGTCGCCGGCGGGGGTGTGCGGCGGGGGCGAAACGGCCCGGAGAAATGGCTCGGGCGCACGGTTCGGAAACGGCTCGGCAGCCGCCCCGCAAAGCCGAAGCTGGAAATTAGCGATGTTCTCGGGTTGCCTTCGTGCGAACCATGTTTCGCCTGGTCGCGTCGTGCGTCCGCTGAGCGAGTCGGAGGTTGCGTAGCCATAACGATTGTGTAGAGTCATCGGCAACGCTGGCCGCAGCTGAGCCGGACTCGCTGCGGCCAGTGCAAATCAATTCCTGGCCGTTGTCGCCGGCGTTCGAGTCGCCGGTGCCGCAGGGAATTCCGGGCTCTCGCCCACATGAACAGCGGGCATCGCCGGATTGCCGAAAATGTGCGCGGCCGCCTCCTCCGCCGCTTCCTCGTCCCGGACCACGCGCCGTCCCAGCCCGAAGACGTAGAGCAGGAAACCGATTTCGGCGAGCGCGCCGATCCCGACCCGCACCGCGGTCGGCCAGCCGCTCGGGGTGACGAAGCCCTCCAGCAGACCCGACACGAACAGCACCACGACCAGCCCCAGCGCGATGACCGCGGTGGCGCGTCCCTGCCGGGCCAGCGCTCGCGCCCGGGTCTCGTGCCCCGGATCGATGAGCGTCCAGCCCAGCTTCAGACCCGCGCCGCCGGCCACGAAAATGGCCGTCAACTCCAGCATTCCGTGCGGCAGGATGAATCCGAAGAACGATTCCAGCCGGCCCGCCTCGGCCATCAGCCCGGCGCTCACGCCGAGGTTCATCGCGTTCATGAACATGACGTAGACCGCGGGCAGGATCAGCACCCCGGTGAACAGCGCCGCCGCCGCCACCGAGGCGTTGTTGGTCCACACCTTGGCCGCGAAGGCGTCGTGCGAGTGTTCGGAGTAGTAGGTCTCGAAGGCCCCGCCGGGCCGGGTCAGCTCGTCGGTGTCCGAGTCGATGCCCAGATGCCGACGCGCCGAATCGGATTCGGCCACCCACGCGCCCAGCGCCGTGGACACCGCCAGGAACAGCGCGGCCACCGACACCCACCACGGCCACGCGCGATAGGCCGCCGCCGGGAAGCGCCGGGTGAAGAACAGGCCGATCTCGCGCATCGTGTCCACCTGCGCGCCGAGCGCGCGCCCGCGCGCCCGCGTCAGGACCGCCGAAAGCCCGGCGATGAGCTCGGGATCGGCCGAGCGGGTCTGCAACCGGGCCAGCTGCTGCGAGCCGATCCGGTACAGCCGCACCAGTTCGTCCGCCTCCGCCCCGGTGAGCCGCTTGCGGCGCGAGGCCAGCTGGTCGAGCCGATCCCACGAGCGCCTGTGCACGAAGGTGTACGCGTCCAGATCCATCGGTTGCCTTCCTGTGCTACCACTCGACAGAATGCTATCCATCGAATCCGGCCGCGAACCCGCCGCAGCGAAGCGAAGGCAGAAGATATGGCACTGTTCACGACCGGTGAGGCCGTCGCGGTCGAATTGCCGATCGCCCGCATTCCCACGCGGGCGGCGGCGTTTCTGCTCGATCTGATCCTGCAGCTGTTCATCGGCCTGGTGCTGGTGGTGATCACCCAGCTCACGCTGGACGCCTGGGACGCGGATTCGGCGTGGCACGACGCCGTCATGGTCGCCACCATCGTCGGGGTGCTCATCGGTTATCCGACACTGAGCGAGACGTTCTCGCGCGGGCGCTCGATCGGGAAGCTCACCCTGGGCCTGCGCGTCGTGCGCGCGGACGGCGGCCCGGTCGACTTCCGGCACGCGGTCACCCGCGGGCTCGCCGGCACCGTCGACTTCTGGTTGCTCGGCACCGGACTGGTGGCCGTGGTGAGTTCGCTGTGCTCGGCCGACGGCCGCCGGATCGGCGACGCGCTGGCGGGGACCGTGGTGGTGCACGATCGCAGCCGCCTGCCGTTCGCGGCGCTGGCCGCGCCGCCGCCGTGGCTGCTGGCCTGGTCCCGGCCGCTGGACCTGACCGGCCTCACCGACGAGCTGGCGCTCGCGGTCCGCACCTACCTGACCCGCTCGCGCACCCTCACCCCGATGGCGCAGGAGCAGCTGGGCCGCACCCTGGTGCTCGCGGTGTGCACGCAGCTCGCGGTGCCCCCGCCCAACGGCTATCCGCCGCTGCAGATCCTGGGCGCGGTGCTGGCCGAACGGCAGCGCCGCGCCATCATGGCCGTTGCGCCCCCGCCCGTGATCGCGCGCCCGGCGTTCGCGACCTAGCGTTCCGGAGCGGTTGCGGCGGAACCGGTCCCGTCGTCCGCGTGCGCAACCGGCCCCGATCCCGGTGATTCCAGCCGGATCCGGCGGCGCCGTCCGGCCGCCGCCCATCGGACACGACGGCCGGTCCCGTCAGAGCGCGCCGGTGCGCTTGAGTTCCAGATACTCGTCGGCCAGGGCCTCGGGGAGCCGGTCGGGCGACGCGGTGATCACGCGGACGCCGATGCGGCGCAGGTTCTCCCGGGCCACCGCGTCGTCGGCGACGACGTTCTCGGCCGCCGCGGCCGCGTACAGATCGGACAGGCCCGAACGCCGGGTGACCGCGTGCGCGACCTCGGGGTCGGTGACCGAAACGACCAGCACCCGATGGCGTTCTGTGAGCACCGGCAGCACGGGCAGCAGCCCCTCCTGCACGGTGGCCGCGTCGAGATGGGTGAACCACACCACCAGGCTGCGGCGGCGGGCGCGCTGCAGCGTGGTGCGCAGCAGACCCTGGTAGTCGGTGTCCACCAGCTCCGGGGTCACCGCGGCCAGCGCGTGCATGAGCTTGAGCTGCAGCCGTTTTCCGCCGACCCCGCGCACCTCGGCGCGCACCCGGCGGTCGTACGCGAGCAGATCCACCGCGTCGCCGCCGGCCGCGGCCAGCCCGCCCAGCAGCAGCGCCGCCTCGATGGTCGCGTCCAGGCGGGTGCCCGCGCCGACGTGGCCCGCGCTCACCCGCCCGGTGTCCAGCAGCATGACCACGTGCCGATTGCGTTCGGGCCGCCAGGTTTTCACCAGTACGTCGTTGGCGCGGGCGGTGGCGCGCCAGTCGATGGTGCGCACGTCGTCGCCGGCCACGTATTCGCGGAAGGAATCGAATTCGGTGCCCTGCCCGCGCACGGTCGTGGTGTTGCGGCCCTCCAGGTGCTGCAGCCGCCTCACCTTGGAGGCCATCAGCTTCTCGCTGGTGAACGGGGGCAGCGCGCGCAGCCGGGCCGGGACCGCGCGGCGCACCTGGCGTCCGGCCAGGCCGAGCGGCCCGTAGAGCCGCACGGTGACGGGCCCGGCGATCCGGTCGCCGCGGTACTGCGGCGTGAGTTCGGTGTGCAGCCGGGTCATCGTGTTGGGCGGCAGCCGCAGCGCGTGCCCGCGGTGATCGGCGTGCGCGCTCGCGGGCCAGTCGTCCCACAGCACGCCGCGCAGCGTCCGCGCGCCGGTGTTGAGCGCGACGAGTTCGACCTCGATGGTCCGCCCGCTGCGCACCGTGGTGATCGGCGCGCGCGAAAGCTCCAGCGCCGCCGCGGAACCCGCCAGCGCGAGATCGGCGAGCGCCAGCGCGGCGAGCACGCCGGTCGCCAGCAGCACCCCGGGCCAGGACGGCAGCACGAAGGTGACGAACAGCGCCGCGAGACCCGCCGCGGCGGCCAGCCGGCCGGTGACGATCACGCGCTACACCGGGACGGGCACGGACATCAGCAGGGACGCCATCACGCCCTCCGCCGTCACGCCCTCGACCTCGTGTTCGGGCCGCAGTTGCAGCCGGTGCCGGAGCACCGCCGTCGCAACGGTTTTCACGTCGTCGGGGGTGGTGTAGCCGCGGCCGTTCAGCCAGGCGAACGCACGGGCCGCGGCCATCAGGGCGGTGGCGCCGCGGGTGGAGGCGCCGTGCGCGACGGCGGGGGAGGTGCGGGTGGCCCGGCACAGGTCCACGGTGTACGCGAGGACCTCGGGGCTGACCGTCACCCCGGCCACGGCCCGGCGGGCGGCCGCGATGTGCGCGGGCCCGGCCACCGGGCGCAGGCCCGCCGCGACCAGATCACGCGGATCGAAGCCGGCCGCGTGCCGCTGCAGGATGCGGAATTCGTCGTCGCGCCCGGGCAATTGGATGTCGACCTTGAACAGGAACCGGTCCAGCTGCGCCTCCGGCAGCGGGTAGGTGCCCTCCTGCTCGATGGGGTTCTGCGTCGCGATCACCACGAACGGGTCGGGCAGCGGTTGCGGCACGCCGTCCACCGAGACCTGGCGCTCCTCCATCGATTCCAGCAGCGAGGACTGGGTTTTCGGTGGGGTGCGGTTGATTTCGTCGGCGAGCAGCAGGTTGGTGAAGACCGGTCCGCGCCGGAAGGTGAACTCGGCCGAGTGCGGGTCGTAGATCTGCGATCCGGTGACGTCGCCGGGCATCAGGTCCGGGGTGAACTGGATGCGCGCGTGCTCCAGATCCAGGGCGGTGGCCAGCGCCCGCACCAGCAGCGTCTTGGCTACGCCCGGAACGCCTTCCAGCAGCACGTGACCGCGGCACAGCAGGGCCAGCACCAGGTACATCACGGCCTGGTCGTTGCCGACGACCGCCTTGCCGATCTCACCGCGCAGTGCGAGCAGCGCCTGCTGGGCCTGCTCGGGGGTGACGGTGTGATTGGTTGTGGCGAACGTGTCCACCTGGGGCTCCGATCGGGTCACAGGACCTCCGCTTCGATCCATTCGAGTTGTGCGGCCACGACTTCCAGCGTGGCCCGGTCGGCGACCGGTTCGTACAGGGCGGCGCGGACCAGCGCCGGATCGGCGCCGCTGCGCGCGGCGACGGCGCCGACCACCAGCTCCGGCGAGCTGTCGGCGGTCAGGCTCAGCACCGGCCGCAGGCGGCGCAGGGTGGCCGCGCGCAGCTTGCCGGCCACGTGATCGTGGTCGTGGGATTTGCGGTACAGCCCGGCCTGCCCGGCGAGCAGCTCGTGCGCCGGAGCCCGGACCGGCAGCGGTTCCTCGACCACGGTGCCGCGCCTGCGGCCGCGCCAGCACAGCACCAGACCCCAGGCGATGAGGAACTGCAGGCCGCCGAACGCCGCCCAGGCGGGCATGGTCTCGAAGATCGAATCCTGGCCCTCGCCGAATTCGCGCGGCCGATCCGGCACCTCGGGGGGCTTGCTCGGCGGATCCGGTTTGTCCGGCACGTCCGGAACATCGGGCGGCGCACCGGCATTCAGCAGCACGTAGATCAGCACCAGCACCACGAGCGTCCCGCCGAGCACGGCCCAGAACCGCCAGTCGCTCAGGATCGGCGGCCAGCGGAACGGCTCGCGATCCCGCTTGTCCCGGGTCTTGCGGACGCGTTTCTTGCGCCGCGCGGCGGTGACCTCGGCGGGTGCGCTCTTGGGCGCCGGGGCGACAGAGAAGCGGTCGGCCTCGGCCAGGCGCCGGTACTCGGCCTCGCCCGCGGGGCGGCCGCCGTACACGACCTCGTCGAAACTGTGTGCGGCCCAGGGGAGTTCCGCCGCGTCCTCGGGGACGGCGGCGGAGGCCGCGCGGGCGGTCTCCCCGGCGGTGCGGGCGCGCTGCTCCTCGAGAATGCCGCGCTGCTCCAGGCCGCGGGTGACGGCGCGGTAGCGCTCGCGCAGCGCGGTGCCGAAGTCGGCGCGGCGCGCGGCGTCCTCGGCGGCGGCCAGGTGCGCGGCGGCGGGGCCGAGCGCGGGTTCGGGCGGGGCCGCCTGCGGCTGTCCGGAATTCGGCTGTCCGGCGGGGTGATCGGTCACGGCCGCGCCTGCCCGGGCACCCGGATGTCCCAGGCTTCGCGCCGGCAGCGCCGGTCCACGTAGGCCACGACCTGCGCGGCGGACTCCACCATCTCGGCGAACGCGATCATGAGCAGGGAGATGGTGATGATCAGGACGGTCACCGTCCAGCGCCGGGTACCGGAGATGTCCGAGACGTAGTTCCACAGCGCGAACAGCGGCACGAGCAGCACGACCATGAGCGCGCGCAGGTACAGCCACACCCCGACCAGCTGCCATTCCGTGCCGCCGGTCAGCAGTCGCGAGCGGGCGGTGGCGGCCTTGTACGGCGCGGAGTCGTCGAAGATCACCGGCAGGGTGAGCGAGCGGCGCGCCCGCAGCCAGGCCAGCCAGAGGACGGCGAGCGGCAGGGTGATCATCAGCGGCGTCCCGAGCGCCAGCACGCCGATCCCGATGAGCGTGAACATGACCTGGTACCCGAGCACCGGTCCGGCCACCTCGGACAGCCGCGCGAACGCGCCCCCGCGGTCGAGCGGCCGCCGGTGCACCACGGCCAGGCCCATCGGCACGGTGACCCCGCGCATGATCAGCCGGACCACCCACGCGCACAGCAGGGTCGCGATGATCGCGCCGACCAGCACGCCGTCATCGGAATCGCGGGTGGCGACCGAGATCAGGACCGTCGCCGCGATCGCGATGGCGCTCGCTCCGGCCACCGCCACCGCGGCCACGCGGGCCAGCGGTTTGATCCGCGCCTGCAACAGCGCGAAGGGGAGATCGAGGAGTTCGCGAAACTGCAGCGGGCGAACGGGCACGATCACCGAATCGGTGGTCGTCCCCCCCACCGAGCCGGTCGACGGTCCGACGGAGTCGGCGGCGGCTGGCAACACGGGCCCGAGTCTAACCGGACGAACCGCCGGTTAGCCGGGTGACGACCTGGCGATAGACCTCCGCGTCGACCGGCGGCATGCCGAGCAGTGCGCGCAGGTAGACCCCGTCGCCGACGAGCCGGATGATCTCGGCGTCCACCGGGTCCTCGATCTCGTTGTCCAGCACGCCTTTCCAGGAGTCGAGCACCTCGAACAGCGCGCGGTCGGTCTCGTCGCCGCTCTGGTCGACGGGACCGTCGACGGTCCGCATGGCCGCGAGCATCGAGCGGTAGAGGGCGAGTTCGTGCACGTCGGCGTCGTCGTAGTGCTGAGGGTTCTGCAGGTACCACTCGGCGACGGACTGTCCGCTGTCCACCACGGTGCGGACCTGCTCCTCGGTGCGCCGGCCGAGCCTGCGCACCAGTCCGGCGAGCAGGGCGTCCTTGGATTTGAAGTGATAGAGCAGGCCGCCCTTGGAGACGCCGGCCGCGGCGGCGACGCTCTCCAGCGTCACCTGGGCCATGCCCTTCTCCAGCAGCAGGGTCTCCAGCGCGTCGAGGATCCGGTTGCGCGTGCCGGCGGGATCACGGGTGGTCACGGCGATCAACTGTACCGTCTGGACGGTTGATCTGTTACTGTACCGTCTGGACGGTTCACCTCTGATCGAAGAGACCCCGAAAGAGAAAGACACATGAGCCCCGACACCACGGCACGTTCCGGACCCGTGTCACCCCAGCACGAGACCACCGCGAGCGGCCCCGCGATCCGGCCCGGCGATCCCGCCCCGAGCAAGGCCACCGCCCGCACCTGGGCGGGCCTCGGCGTCCTCGCGCTGGCCCTGCTGCTCATCTCGGTCGACGCCACCGTGCTGGACCTGGCGGTCCCCGCCATCACCGCGCACCTCGCGCCGACCACGCCGCAGCTGCTGTGGATCATCGACGTCTACTCGTTCGTGCTGGCCGGTCTGCTGATCACCATGGGCACCCTCGGCGACCGCATCGGCCGGCGGCGATTGCTGCTCATCGGCGCGGCCGGATTCGGCGTCGCCTCCGCCCTCGCGGCCTGGGCGGTCAGTCCCGAGATGCTCATCGCGGCCCGCGTGCTGCAGGGCGTCGCGGGCGCGACCCTCATGCCCGCGACCCTGGGCCTGATCCGGTCCATGTTCACCGACTCCCGCGAACGCACCCTGGCCATCTCGGTCTGGGGCGCCATGGCGGGCAGCGGCGCGGCCTTCGGCCCGCTGCTGGGCGGCTGGCTGCTCGAGCACTTCTGGTGGGGCTCGGTCTTCCTGATCAACCTGCCGGTCATGGCCGGTCTGATCGTGGCCGCGCCGTTCCTGGTGCCGGAATCGCGCGACCCGAACCCGGGCCGCTTCGACCTGGTGAGCGCCGCGCTGTCCATGCTGGCGCTGATCCCGATCGTGTACGCGGTCAAGGAATTCGCCGCGCACGGCCCGAGCGTGAGCCTGCTCGCGTTCCTGGCGACCGGCGTGCTGGCCGGATGGTTGTTCATCCGCCGCCAGCGCGCGCTCAGCACCCCGCTGATCGACCTGGACCTGTTCCGGCTGCCGCCGTTCCGGGCCGCGGTGTTCGCCAACCTGCTGGCGGTCTTCGCGCTGGCCGGCGTGCTGTTCTTCGGTTCGCAGTACCTGCAGTCGGTGCTGGGCCGGACGCCGTTGCAGGCCGGCCTGCTGCTGATCCCGGGCACCCTGGGCAGCATCGCCGGTTCGCTGGCCGCGGCCT
Source organism: Nocardia sp. NPDC005978 (assembly GCF_040614455.1). NCBI lineage: Bacteria > Bacillati > Actinomycetota > Actinomycetes > Mycobacteriales > Nocardiaceae > Nocardia > Nocardia sp. NPDC005978. The sequence continues at coordinate 37,828 of NZ_JBEXUS010000045.1, read as the reverse complement.
ACGCGGTGCGGTACTGGCGGCCGGTGACGGTGCTGTCCGCCGCGCTGGTCACCGGCGCCGCGGGTGCGTCGCTGTTCTGGTTCGCGGGCGCGGATCCGTCGGCCACGGTGCTGCCGTTCGTGCTGGGCTTCGTCCTGATCGGCCTCGGAGTCGGTGTGGCGCTGACGGTTTCGTCGGATCTCATCGTCAGCACCGCCCCGGCCGAACGCGCGGGCAATGCCGCCGCCATCTCCGAGACCGCGATGGAGGCGGGCATCGCCCTCGGCGTGGCCGTGCTGGGCAGCGCCGTCATGGCGGTGTTCCGCCGCGGCCTCGACCTCACCGGCGTCCCGGCCGAGCAGACCGCGGCCGCCCGCGAATCACTCGGCGGCGCACTGGAAACCGCGAAGCAGCTCCCGGCCGCGGCCGGACAGGCCCTGACCGAGGGCGCCCACCGGGCGTTCGTCGACGGCGTGCACGTGGCCGCCACCGGCACCACGGTCATCCTGCTGCTGACCGCGTACCTCACCTATCGCAGCGCGAAGACGAAGCGGCGCTGACACCTCACCGCACCCCACCTCGGTGCGGTGAGCGGACAACTGAAATCAGTGTGACCCGGGTGTTCCGTGCGGATCGCCCGGGTCACAGTGTCATTCGGGCCGATGCGTCTCGGTATCCGGTTCTTTCGCGTCCGGGCCACGATCGGACGCGCCCTCGGGAGGTCCGCTGGGCCGTGGAAGTACCGCCGGAGGCCGCCGGTTGTCGATACCACTGCCGCGCTGTGCACTCGGCCGTGCCGGTTACGCCGGGCGACCGGCACGAGGCAAGCGTGAAGTCTCCGGCCCCGTCGTGATCGCTGGACTTCCGCGAGATCAGCGCGTCGCCGACCATGTGGATTCGGCCCCGGTACAGCGCGGATGCAGATGGCCGGCACGCCCGGGGCAGTGCCGCGGACAGTTAAGAGCCTGTGCCCGGGGGCAACTCGCGCTGATCGCGGCCACCCAGTTCGGGGGTGTGGCGGCGGTCCAGTTCCGGGCGGTGCTGGGCGGGCAGCGCACCCTGCCGGTCGGCGGGCGGCAGCGGGTAGCCGGGCTCGACCACCGGGCCGGGCCCGAGCGCGGGGTAGCCGGGGGACGAGGCGTAGTGCTGCTCGTACTGAGGATAGGGATGCAGCACGTCGGCGGCCACGCGCTGGGCGTAGACGTGCTGGGGCGAACCCGCGGGCAGCTGGTAGCCGTACTGCGGGGGAGCGCCGTACATCTGCTGCCGGGCCTGCTGCGCGGCCGAATCCTCCGAGTCCACCGTCACCTTGCGAGTGCGCCGCAGCGTGAAGGTGATCTCCTCGGCCTCCTCGAACGCCTGGCGCACCGTGCGCAGCGGATGCGTCGCGGTGTCGATCGCGTTCGCCACGAACGAGGGCACCAGCGGCCGGATCCAGCGAGCCGCGGTATCGGTGAACGGCACCGTGCCGATGATCGGAAGCTCCAGTCCGCCACCCTTGTTCGCGGGCGCGGCCTGCGCCGCGACGGGCGCGACGGGCGCCGGGGCCTGCGCCGCCGGTGCGAGCGCCCCGCCGGCGCCGACCGGTGCCACCCGGCCGGGGGCGTAGCGGTCGGGCAAGTTCGGCGTGTGATTCACGGTCCCCTCCTGAGGCATGTCGTTGCCGGCCGGGCTCGCGGCCGGTAGTTCCCCCCGTGCCGCCGGGAGCTCACGCTGTGCGGCACGGTCGAATTCGTCGATCGCGCGCTGCTGCGCCGGTTCGGTGATGCCGATCTCGAAATTGCCGATGGCGGCGATGATCCGGGTGCGCTGGCGTTCGCGATCGATGGCGGTGTCCGCGTGCGCGGCCAGTTTGGCCGCGGTGAGCTGTTGTTCGGCCCGCAGGGCCTCGGCCTCCACGCGCACCTCGGCCTGTTTGACGGCGATGGCGGTGCCGGCGGCCTGATCGACCCGATCGGCGACGGTGCGGGCGGCGACGTCGCGATCGAACGAGGTCTCCCCGCGCCACCAGCGCAGCAGCAGCGGCAGCAGGGCCAGCAGCACGAAGAGCAGATCCAGCGCGACGCGCAGCGCCAGCGCGCCGGCGTGCGCGGTGGTGTGGTCGTTCATGGCGACCCAGCGCGCCCCGAGCCCGCGGTCGCCGCCGGTGTACGCGCCCGCCCGGGCGCTACCGAGCAGGGCGTCCCGATCGGTGACCCGGGCGTCCAGCGCCTCGACCTTGCCCTGGGCGGTGGTCAGGCGGGTGCGCGCGTCCTCGAGCAGTTGGTTGGCGGTGCGCTCCTCGGGCCCGCGCCCGGGCACGCCGGTGATGCGGGTCCGCGGGCATTCGGGCTGCGGGTTGAATTCGCAGCGCGCGGTGATCAGCGCGGCGTCGATGTCGTTCTGCGCCTTGGTCATCTGCTGATCCAGTGCGATTCGCTCACCCCGCGCCTGCTCCAGCGCGTCCCGGGCGGTCACCACGGCGGGCGCGGATTCGACTCCGCGCCCGGCCTTTTCGTCCAGCAGTCGATCGACGGTGCCGCCGAAGAGCACGGTGCCGGCCAGTTCGGCGACCACGATGCCGACCAGCGCGGCGACCGCGATCCGCGCGGCGAACTGCCCTCCGGCGGGGGTGGCGTACACCGATCCGCCGCGCTGATCCTCTTCGCGCTCGGGCGTCGCGGCCGTCGCCAGGGCGCGAGATATCGCCCCTACCAACAGGGTTGAGAGCAGCGCCGCGACGACGGCGGCGGCGAGATGCCAGTCCGCGGCCCCCGCCGCGAGGGCGACGATCACGCCCGCGGTGATCGCGAACAACGCGACCACGGCTCCGGTCACCGAATAGCCGGTGCGTTCGTGGCGGTCGGACAGGCCCGCGTGCGCGCCCCCGAGCCAGGTGAGCAGAACGGTCATGGGGCTCACATCCTCTAAGTCCCAGGCTTATTCGGGTTCTCTCGAGCGTCGCCGTATCGGTGAAAGGTCACGGTCTTGTCTCAGCGTGACAGGCCGGTGCCGGTTCCACCGACTGTGGCGGCTGGGATGTGGCCAGCCTCACATCGGCACGTTTCCAGCGTGTGACGTGGTGTTGATCACGCTGGTACCGGGCGAAACGGGCTCGCTCGCAGCGACTGGTCACATGTTCAGCGTTTGCTGGACATGTGCTGTAACACACATTCAACAAAGATTCCGTACGGTCGGAACGTTGCGAGAGCATGTCGCCCGGACCGTCGCGGCGTCGACTCGACGTCTCCGGAAAGTTAGCCGCCCCCTGCCCGGTTTGCCGGATGCCCCTGTGGGGAAATCAGTTTCGATGCAGGTGGGAGGTGTTCCGGAGCTGCGCCGGAACCAACCGCCCGAGTTCTCGCGCGCGCGACATCCAGTGGGCAAGTCAACTCGGGCCATCCTGCACTCCTGCTTTACACTGGACAACGCGCAGGTAGTGGAGGATCGATGCAGAAGCCCAGCTAGAGGTTGGTATTAGTGCAACCTAAGTTGGTTGGGTCGCAGGTCTGGACTTATCGTTTGCTCTTACGCCGAACACGACAAGTTCGGCATATCGCTCCATAACCGTCAGAGGCCCACCGGCGCTCAGCGTAATGGGCGAGAACGGCGCGGTTGGTGGCGAGCACGTAAGCGTTCGGTTACCGCCGAGCACCCGACGAGAACTCGAAACGGGTGAAAACAACTGGAGAGTTGACTGCACGGGACGACCATCAGCGCCGCTGGTCTCCAGACACGTCCGGGCGCAGTCCGACGGAGGCGTTCGACGAAGGCCGCAATTCTTCGAAGGCCTGTTTTTTGTGAAGGCAGAGGCATGACGCAACTTCCCGGCCACAGGTCCCCCACCGGCGGTGCCGGCTATGGGCACGGACCCCGCGGGCTCTATGACCCGGCGAATGAACACGACGCCTGCGGCGTCGCATTCGTCGTCGACATGCACGGCCGTCGTAGCCGCGACATCGTCGACAAGGCTATTACCGCCCTGCTGAACCTGGAGCACCGTGGCGCCGCCGGCGCCGAACCCAACTCGGGTGACGGCGCGGGCATCCTGATCCAGCTTCCGGACAAGTTCTTCCGCGCGATCGTCGACTTCGACCTTCCCGCCGAGGGCTCGTACGCCTCCGGTATCGCATTCCTGCCGCAGGCACGCCGCGAGGCGGCCCGCGCCGGGTACGGCGTGGAGCGCATCGTGCGCGAGGAGGGCCTCGAGGTCCTGGGCTGGCGTGAGGTGCCGATCGACGAGTCGTCGCTGGGCGCGCTGTCCCGGGACGCCATGCCGACCTTCCGGCAGATCTTCATCGCCTCCCCGAAGGACGCCGCCGAGCAGCTCTCGGGCATGGACCTGGAGCGCCGGGCCTACGTCATCCGCAAGCGCATCGAGCACGAGCTCGGTAAGTCGGGCGCGGGCGAAGGCGCCACGGGCAAGGAATCGGTCTACTTCCCGAGCCTGTCCGGGCAGACCTTCTGCTACAAGGGCATGTTCACGACCCCGCAGCTGCGCGCGTTCTACCTGGACCTCCAGGACGACCGCGTCGAGTCCGCGCTGGGCATCGTGCACTCGCGCTTCTCCACCAACACCTTCCCGTCGTGGCCGCTGGCCCACCCCTTCCGGCGTGTCGCCCACAACGGTGAGATCAACACCGTGTCCGGCAACGAGAACTGGATGCGGGCCCGCGAGGCGCTGCTGAACTCGGACGCGTTCGGCCTCGACACCGAGGGCAACAACCGCCTCGAGAAGATCTTCCCCGTCTGTACGCCGGGGGCTTCGGACACCGCTCGTTTCGACGAGGTCCTGGAGCTCCTGCACCTGGGCGGCCGCAGCCTGCAGCACGCCGTGCTCATGATGATCCCCGAGGCGTGGGAACGGCACGAGTCCATGGACCCGGCCCAGCGCGCCTTCTACCGCTACCACTCGTTCCTGATGGAGCCGTGGGACGGCCCGGCCTCGGTGTGCTTCACCGACGGCACGGTCGTCGGCGCGGTGCTGGACCGCAACGGTCTGCGCCCCGGCCGCATCTGGGTGACCGAGGACGGCCTGGTCGTCATGGCCTCCGAGGTCGGCGTCCTGGACATCGATCCCGCCACCGTCGTGCAGAAGACCCGCCTCAAGCCGGGCCGCATGTTCCTGGTGGACACCGCCCAGGGCCGCATCATCAGCGACGACGAGGTCAAGTCGCAGCTGGCGAGCGAGCACCCGTACCAGGAGTGGCTCGACAACGGCCACACCAAGCTGTCCGATCTGCCGGACCGCCCGCACGTGCACATGTCGCACGACCGCGTGCTGATCCGCCAGCAGATCTTCGGATACACCACCGAGGAACTCAACATCCTCATGTCGCCGATGGCGCAGACCGGTGGTGAGGCGCTCGGTTCCATGGGCACCGACACCCCGATCGCGGTGCTCTCGGCGCGCCCGCGCCTGCTGTTCGATTACTTCTCGCAGCTGTTCGCGCAGGTCACCAACCCGCCGCTGGATGCCATCCGCGAAGAGGTCGTCACCTCGCTGCGCAGCATGGTCGGCCCCGAGGGCGATCTGCTGAACCCGGGCCCGGAATCCGCCGGTCAGATCACCCTGACCCAGCCGATCCTGGACAACGACGAACTGGCCAAGCTGGTCCACATCAACGACGACGGCTCGCACCCCGGGCTGCGTTCGGTGGTCGTGCACGGCCTGTACCCGGTCGCCGACGGCGGCGCGGGCCTGCGCAAGGCCATCGCGGCCGTGCAGCAGCAGGTCTCGACCGCCATCGACGGCGGCGCGCGGATCATCATTCTGTCCGACCGCGAGTCCAACGAGAAGCTGGCGCCGATCCCGTCGCTGCTGCTCACCGCGGCCGTGCATCACCACCTGGTCCGCGAGCGCACCCGCACCAAGGTCGGCCTGGTCGTGGAGGCCGGTGACGCCCGCGAGGTGCACCACATGGCCCTGCTGGTCGGCTTCGGCGCGGCCGCGATCAACCCGTACATGGCTTTCGAGTCGCTCGAGGACATGCTGGAGCGCGGCGCGCTGCAGATGCCCGGGAGCACCGGCGATATCGCCGAGGACTTCAAGAAGGCCGTCTACAACTACAACAAGGCCGCCGGCAAGGGCGTGCTCAAGGTGATGTCCAAGATGGGCATCTCCACCGTCGCCTCCTACCGGGGCGCGCAGCTGTTCCAGGTCATCGGCCTGTCGCAGGAGCTGGTGGACGAGTACTTCACCGGGCTGCGCTCGCCGCTGAACGGCATCGGCCTGGACGAGATCGCCGGTGAGGTCGCCGAGCGGCACAAGGTCGCGTTCCTGGAGAACCGCAACGAGCGCGCGCACCGCGAGCTCGAGGTCGGCGGCGAGTACCAGTGGCGGCGCGAGGGCGAGTACCACCTGTTCAACCCGGACACGGTGTTCAAGCTCCAGCACGCCACCCGCTCGGGCCAGTACAAGGTCTTCAAGGAGTACACCAAGCTCGTCGACGATCAGTCGGAGCGCCTGGCGTCCCTGCGCGGCCTGTTCAAGTTCAAGTCCAAGGGCCGCAACCCGATTCCGATCGAGGAAGTCGAGCCCGCGAGCGAGATCGTCAAGCGCTTCTCGACCGGCGCGATGAGCTACGGCTCCATCTCGGCCGAGGCGCACGAGACCCTCGCGGTGGCCATGAACCGCCTCGGCGGCCGCTCCAACTCCGGTGAGGGCGGCGAGCACCCGGCGCGCTTCGAGCCGGAGGAGAACGGCGACTGGCGCCGGTCCGCGATCAAGCAGGTGGCCTCGGGACGCTTCGGCGTGACCGCGCACTACCTGACCAACTGCACCGACATCCAGATCAAGATGGCGCAGGGCGCGAAGCCCGGTGAGGGCGGCCAGCTTCCGGCCCACAAGGTGTACCCGTGGGTCGCCGAGGTCCGGCACTCCACGCCCGGCGTGGGCCTGATCTCCCCGCCGCCGCACCACGACATCTACTCGATCGAGGATCTGGCGCAGCTGATCCACGACCTGAAGAACGCGAACCCGCAGGCGCGGATTCACGTGAAACTTGTCGCGGAGCCCGGCGTCGGCACCGTCGCCGCGGGTGTGTCCAAGGCGCACGCGGACGTGGTCCTGATCTCGGGTCACGACGGCGGCACCGGCGCGTCCCCGCTGACCTCGCTCAAGCACGCGGGCGGTCCCTGGGAGCTCGGCCTGGCCGAGACCCAGCAGACCCTGCTGCTGAACGGGCTGCGCGACCGCATCGTGGTGCAGGTCGACGGTCAGATGAAGACCGGCCGCGATGTCATGATCGCCGCCCTGCTGGGCGCCGAGGAGTACGGTTTCGCGACCGCTCCGCTGGTGGTCTCGGGCTGCATCATGATGCGCGTGTGCCACCTCGACACCTGCCCGGTCGGCGTCGCGACGCAGAATCCGATTCTGCGCGAGCGCTTCACCGGTAAGGCCGAGTACGTCGTGAACTTCATGATGTACATCGCCGAAGAGGTTCGTGAGCTGCTGGCTTCGCTGGGTCTGCGCAGCATCGACGAGGCCGTGGGCCGCGTCGACCTGCTCGACACCGCCGTGGCCAAGGCGCACTGGAAGGCCGCCAAGCTGGATCTGTCGCCCATCCTCGACGATGTCGAGACGGCGTTCATGCAGCAGGACCGCCGCAACACCAAGGGCCAGGACCACGGTCTGGACAAGGCCCTGGACATCCAGCTCATCGCGCAGTCCACCGACGCGCTCGAGCGCGGCAAGCCGGTCAAGTTCGACACCAAGATCACCAACGTGAACCGGACCGTCGGCACCATGCTCGGCCACGAGGTGACCAAGCTGTACGGCGGCGTCGGCCTGCCGGACGACACCATCGACATCACGTTCACCGGTTCCGCCGGTAACTCGTTCGGTGCGTTCGTCCCCGCCGGCATCACCCTGCGGGTGGTCGGCGACACCAACGACTACGTCGGCAAGGGCCTGTCGGGCGGCCGCATCATCGTGCGCCCGTCGCTGTCCGCGCCCGAGGCCTACGTCGCGGAGCAGAACATCATCGCGGGCAACGTGATCCTGTTCGGCGCCACCAGCGGCCAGGCCTTCATCCGCGGTGTCGCGGGCGAGCGCTTCAGCGTCCGCAACTCCGGCGCCACCGCCGTGGTCGAGGGCGTGGGCGATCACGCCTGCGAGTACATGACCGGCGGCAAGGTGGTCATCCTGGGCGAGACCGGCCGTAACTTCGGCGCGGGCATGTCCGGCGGCATCGCGTACATCTACAACCCGAACGGCACCTTCGAGGCCAACCTGAACACCGAACTGGTGGATCTGGAACAGCTTTCGGAGGAGGAGACCACCTGGCTGCGCGACACCATCGCCCAGCACCGGGACGAGACCGGTTCGGCCGTGGCGGAGCGCCTCGTCGCCGACTGGGCGGCGCAGGTCGGTCACTTCGTGAAGGTCATGCCGCGCGATTACAAGAAGGTTCTGCTGGCCATCTCGGAAGCCGAGAAGGCAGGTCGCGACGTCGACACCGCAATCATGGAGGCCGCTCGTGGCTGAGATTGCACGCACCGTGGTAGTTGTCGGGTGCGCCGAGGTCGGCGCGAAAATCGGAGTCGTAAATGGGTGACGCACAGGGCTTCCTGAAGCACACGAGTCGGGAACTGCCGAAGCGCCGTCCGGTTCCGCTGCGCTTGCTGGATTGGAAAGAGGTCTACGAGGAGAAGTTCTCCCACGAGACCCTGCAGAAGCAGGCCAGCCGCTGTATGGACTGCGGTATCCCCTTCTGCCACAACGGCTGTCCGCTCGGGAACCTGATTCCCGAATGGAACGACCTGGTCTACAAGGGTTCCTGGAAGGAATCGTTCGATCGGCTGCACGCCACGAACAACTTCCCGGAGTTCACCGGCCGGCTCTGCCCCGCGCCCTGCGAGGCGTCCTGTGTCCTGGGCATCAACCAGGATCCGGTGACGATCAAGCAGGTCGAGGTCGAGATCATCGAGAACGGTTTCGACGAGGGCTGGGTCACCCCGGTGTACCCGACCCGCCTGACCGGCAAGAAGATCGCCGTGGTCGGTTCCGGCCCCGCCGGTCTGGCCGCCGCGCAGCAGCTGACCCGGGCCGGGCACACCGTGACCGTGTTCGAGCGCGACGACCGCATCGGCGGCCTGATGCGCTACGGCATCCCGGAATTCAAGATGGAGAAGCGCTTCATCGATCGCCGCCTGGCGCAGATGGAGGCCGAGGGCACCGTCTTCAAGACCGGCGTGAACGTGGGCGTGGACATCTCCGCCGAGCAGCTGCGCGAGCAGTTCGACGCGGTGGTGCTGGCCGGCGGCGCGACGATCGCGCGCGATCTGCCGGTTCCGGGTCGCGACCTGGACGGCATCCACCAGGCCATGGAGTTCCTGCCGCTCGCGAACCGCGTGCAGCTGGGCGACGACGTCACCGACGAGGACGGCCTGCCGCGCATCAACGCGCGCGGCAAGAAGGTCATCATCATCGGCGGCGGCGACACCGGCGCGGACTGCCTGGGCACCTCGCACCGTCAGGGTGCGGCGTCGGTCCACCAGTTCGAGATCATGCCGCGTCCCCCCGAGGAGCGCGCCGGTTCGACCCCGTGGCCGACCTACCCGCTCATGTACCGGGTCGCCTCGGCGCACGAGGAGGGCGGCGAGCGCGTGTTCTCCGTCAACACCGAGCGTTTCATCGGTGCGGACGGCAAGGTCACCGGCCTGCAGGCGCACGAGGTCTCCATGGTGAACGGTCGTTTCGAGAAGGTCGAAGGCACCGACTTCACCCTCGAGGCCGATCTGGTGCTGCTGTCCATGGGCTTCGTCGGACCGCAGAAGCACGGTCTGCTCGAAGGTCTGGGCGTGGGCTACGACCAGCGCGGCAACGTGATGCGCGACGGCGAGTGGGCCACCACCGTCCCGGGCGTCTTCGCCGCCGGTGACATGGGCCGCGGTCAGTCGCTCATCGTGTGGGCCATCGCCGAGGGCCGTGCCTGCGCGTCCGCGGTGGACAAGTACCTCGAGGGCGAGACGGCGCTGCCGTCCCCGGTCCGCCCGACCGATGTCGCCCAGCGATAAGCGGTAATTCCGCCTCGACCCGAGAGCGCCCGTGGACTTCGAGTCCACGGGCGCTCTCGCGTTATCGGAAGGGTGATCCGGTCCGGCTCGAATTGCGATTCGATCACGCCGCCCGGCCATTATTGTGACTCGGCTCACATTCCAGTTACGGCTCGGCATACAGGTGAAATCGGACAACTTACGAAACACACGTGGCGTCGCTCGTAAGGCCCCTTTATTGTTATTCGCGGTGTGTTGTTGATCTCGGTCATGCGGTCGGGTTCGCACATCTCATACGGGGAGGTAACTGCGGTTAACCCCATATGCACCGGATGGACATCCGGCGACTTCACCATGATCGGGAATCGGGACGGAATCGGCGGTCCCGGGCGGCGCGAACTGGAGCAGAATGCGTGTGAAAAGAATAGTCGCGGCCGCGGGAGCGGCGGCGAGTGTGCTCATGTCGGGAATCGTGGTGGGCAGCGGTTCCGTTACGGCTGATCCGGGCTGCCCGGTCATGTACACCGTGGCCATTCCCGGCACCTGGGAAACCGGCCATGACAAGGAGCCCGGCCCCGGCATGCTGTCCGTGGTCACCAACGGGCTACCCGGCGACGTGGACTACGTGACCTACGCCGCCACCGCCTTCCCGTGGGAGGGCGACGTCTACGGCGCTTCCAAGAAGGAGGCGACCGACAAGGCCCGCGCGCTGGTCCAGAACATGGCCGGCCGCTGCGCCAACACCAAGATCTCGCTCACCGGCTACAGCCAGGGCGCCGACGCCGCCGGTGATCTCGCCGCCGAGATCGGCAGCGGGCTCGGCGTGGTGCGGCCCGAGCGCATCGGGGCCGTCGCCCTGATCTCGGATCCGCGCCGCTCGCCGACCGACGTGCAGGTGGGTCAGCCGGTGCCCGGCGCCGGCGCCGGCGGCGCTCGGGTCGGCGGCTTCGGCTGGATCGCGGACCGGGTGCGCACCGTGTGCGCCTCCGGCGACCTGTACTGCTCCACCGAGGAGAGCGACTTCATCAGCCGGTTCGCCGGATTCCTCGCCCAGACCTCGAATCCCAACCCCGCCAGCATCTGGCGGTACCAGCTCGAGGTCGGCGCGATCATCAACGATCTGATGGCCCAGGGCGGCATTCCCACCCTGCAGTCCCAGCTCAGCGAGGGCGCGAACGAGGCGCGGGTCAAGCAGTTCGAGCAGTTCTTCCGCACCGGACGGCACACCAGCTACGGCAGCTACGGCGTGGGCGGCGGCCAGACCGCGCTCACCTGGATGCACGGCTGGCTGGCCGGGGCCGCGTAAAGAACTCCGCCACACCGCTTTTCACGAGCGGGCTGTTCCAGGGCGCAACGCCGCGCCCGATCATGCGCAAGGCCGCTTCCCCGAACGGGGGAGCGGCCTTCGCCGTGTCCCGGATCAGCCGCGAGCGAGGCTGCGCGGCAGCAGATCCCAGACGTGCCCGTTCTCGTTCACCGTGGACACGGTGCGGCGGCCGGTGCGCGAGTAGAGGATTCGGGTGATCGAGCAGTAGTCGATTGGGAAGGTGAGCGGGCGTTCGAGCCCCAGTGCCTCCTGCAGCAGCACATTGATGACGCCGCCGTGCGCGAAGACGACCACGGTCTCGGTGTGCTCGGCCGCGGCGACGATGCCGTCCACGGCTGCCCGCACCCGGGCCACGAAGGCGTCGCCGTCGATCTGCTCGGGCAGGAACCCGGCCTTGATGCGGTCGTACACCTCGCGGAAGTCCTGCTGGGCGTCCTCGATGGGAATGTAGACCGGCAGCTCGCGATCGTATTCGGCCAGGCCGTCGAGGATCTCGACGTCGAGCCCCGCCTTCTCGGCGGTGGGCCGGGCGGTCTGCCGGGCGCGTAGCTGCGGGCTGCTCACCACGCGGGCGATGCGGTGCTGTGCCAGGGCCGCGGGCACCCGCCCCGCCTGCTCGACCCCGATCTCGGTGAGATCGGGGTCCGCCGGGCCGGACACCCCTTGGACGCGAAGCGGCTGGGCGTGGCGAACGAGGATCAACTGCACGGGGATCACTCTGCCGCACCGCGCGGGACGCGGCGTCGCGGGGGCCGAGCCGCTGTTACTGGCCCTTCTTCTTTTTCTGGGTGAGGAAGTAGACGATCGCCGCGATGGCGACGACGAGCCCGACGCAGCAGATGAGGCCGAAGATCAGTCCGCCGCTGCTCTTCTTCTTTTTCTTCGCGGCCAGTTCCAGCGCCGAGTTCCAGGTGTCGGGGCTGGCCCAGACGTGGTGGTCGAGCAGGCTGGCCTGGGTCATCAGGTCGAGGTAGTGCATCGGGAAACCCCATCTCATCGGTCGGTCACCCCCTCCCCGGGGCCAATCAAGGTTAGCTGGCCGTCCCGGTTCGAGGAGTCCACTGTGAATATGTCACCGCCGCCGAAACGTTTACACCGATCGTGATCTCGCCCGGAATCGGTCAGCTGGTACGGGGTTTCACCAGCGGGAAGGGCAGGGTCTCCCGAATGCTGCGACCGGTGAGCAGCATGACGACACGGTCGACGCCCACGCCGAGCCCGCCGGTCGGCGGCATGGCGTGTTCGAGGGCCTGCAGGAAGTCCTCGTCGAGTTCCATGGCCTCGGGATCGCCGCCCGCGGCGAGCATGGACTGCTCGGTGAGCCGGCGGCGCTGTTCCACCGGATCGGTCAATTCGCTGTAGGCGGTACCCAATTCGACGCCCCAGGCCACCAGGTCCCAGCGTTCGGTGACGCCCGCGATGTGCCGGTGCGAGCGGGTGAGCGGGGAGACCGAGGTGGGGAAGTCGATGTAGAACGTCGGCTCCTGGGTCTGCGACTCCACCAGGTGCTCGTACAGTTCGAGCACCAATTGCCCTACGTCCCAGCCCAATTGCCAGGCGATGCCGGTCTTGTCGCACAGCAGCCGCAGCCGTTCGGCGTCGGTCTCGGGGCCGATGGTCTCCCCGAGCGCCTCCGAGACCGCGCCGTGCACGGTCTTCACCGGCCATTCGCCCGAGATGTCCACCTCGATGATGTCGCCGTCCGGACCGGGCCGCAGCGCGACCGCCCGGCCGTTCGCGGCCGTCGCCGCGGCCTGGATGAGCTGTCGGCACACGTGCATCATGCGCTCGTAATCACTGTGCGCCTCATAGGCTTCCAGCACCGTGAACTCGGGGTTGTGGCTGAAGTCCACGCCCTCGTTGCGGAACACCCGGCCCAGTTCGAAGACCTTCTCCATACCGCCGACGCACAGTCGCTTGAGATACAGCTCGGGCGCGATGCGCAGGTACAGATCCAGGTCGTAGGCGTTGATGTGGGTGGTGAACGGGGTGGCGTTGGCGCCGCCGTGCACCTGCTGCAGCACCGGGGTCTCCACTTCCAGGAAGCCCCAGCCGTGCAGGGTGTCCCGCATGGACCGCACCACCGCGCTGCGCTTGGTCATCACCTCGCGGATGTCGGTGTTGATGGCCATGTCGACGTAGCGCTGGCGTACCCGCGCCTCGGGATCGGCCAGGCCCTTCCACTTGTCGGGCAGCGGATGCAGGCACTTGCCGATCATGCGCCAGTCGGCCGCGAGCAGCGACAGCTCGCCGTTGCGGCTGCGCCCGATCTGACCGCTGACCTCGATGAGGTCGCCGAGATCGAAGAATTCGTCGAACGCGGCGCTGCGCTCGGCACCGACCCGCCCGCGATCGATGACCAGCTGGATCTCCCCGGACCAGTCCCGCACCAGCGCGAAGGTGACCCCGCCGTAGTCGCGAATGCGCAGGAGCCGCCCGCACACTCGCACGGTGGTGCCCTGCGGGGAGCGGCGCGCGCCGGCGACGGTGTGGGTCGGGGGATAGGCCACCGGGTACGCGTCGATGCCCGCGTCGTTCAGCTTGGCGAGCTTGTCCATGCGCACCCGGACCTGTTCGGGGCGGCGCGGTCCGGTCTCGTCCCGGTCCTCCGGCGGCAGATCGGGCGCGCTGCCGTCCGCGTGCAGTCCGGTCATGGTGTCCGGGACCGAGGATCGGACGCCGGTGTGCGCGGAGGTGTTCGTCTCGATGCCGATGCGCGGCAGGAAGCCTTCGGCCAGCGCGCTGGCCAGCGCGACCCGGGGTAGCTGGCGGCGTTCCTCGAAGAGCGAGAAACGCGGCACCCAGTCCGGTTGGTACTTCACGTTGGACCGGTACAGCGCTTCGAGCTGGTACCAGCGCGAGAAGAACATCAGGATGCTGCGCCACAGGCGCAGCACCGGGCCCGCGCCGATCCGGCTGCCCTCTTCGAAGACGGCGCGGAAGACCGCGAAGTTCAACGAGATTCGGGTGATGCCGTACTGCTCGGAGCCCAGCGCCAGCTTGGAGATCATCAATTCCATGACGCCGTTGGGGCTCTGGCGGTCGCGGCGCATGAGATCGAGCGAGACGCCGGTGCGCCCCCACGGCACCAGCGACAGCATGCCGAGCACGCGCTCGTTCCGGTCGATGGCCTCGACCAGCAGGCAGTCCCCGTCCAGCGGGTCGCCGAGCCGGTCCAGGGCCATGGAGAAGCCGCGTTCGGTCTCGGTGTCGCGCCACGCCTCGGCGCGCCGCATGACCTCGCGCATCTCCTGCTCCGGGATCTCCCGGTGCCGCCGCACCCGGACGGTGACGCCCTGTTTGACGAGCCGGTTCACCGCCTGGCGGACCTGTTTCATCTCGGGCCCGGCCAGGGAGAACGTGCGGGTTTCGAGAATGGCCTCGTCGCCCAGGCGCAGCGCGGAGAGTCCGGCCCGGCGGTAGGCGGTCGCGCCGAGCTCGCTCGCGCCCATGACCGCGGGCGCCCAGCCGTACTGGTCGGCCAGCTGCAGCCAGGCGTCGATGGCGTGCGGCCAGGCTTCCTTCTTGCCGATGGGATCGCCCGAGGCCAGGCAGACGCCGAGTTCGACGCGATAGGTGACCGCGGCCTTGCCGCTGGGCGCGAAGACCACGGCCTTGTCCCGGCGGGTCGCGAAGTAGCCGAGCGAGTCCTCGACGTCGGAGCGTTCGAGCAGACCGCGCAGCGCGGATTCGTCCGTGCCGGTCAGGGCGTTGGCGGCGCGCTGGGAGCGGAACAGCACCGCGACCGCGGCCAGCAGCGCGACCGCGCCGAACAGCCCGAGCAGCAGGTTGATCAGATGGTTCGGTTTGCCGTTGAAGTCCTCGTTGCTGACGAGGATGGCTCCGGTGACCCGGGAGACGGCCCACAGCGGCCGCTGCACGCCGCCCTGCAGGCTGCCGGGGAACAGTTCCACCAGACCCCAGCCGACCATGCAGCCGAGCGCCAGGCCGCCGGCGAGCACCCCGAGCGCGCGCAGTACCGCGCCGCTCTGCACGCGGGTGTAGAACTCCGGCCAGGCGGCGATCAGCACGCCGATCACGCCGATGTGCACCAACAGGGCGATCAGTTCGTTGATATCTCGCTCTTGCGCGAAGCCGAGACCGTTCGCGAGCGCGAAAATCCCCATGTAGCCGACCAGTAGCCACCAGGCGATGCGCTTGCGGCTGGCGGTCGCGCCGGCGAGCAGGCCGACGAACACCGCCCAGACCAGCGAGGTGTCGGGCGCGTCGAAATAGTAGGTGTCGACGTAGTGCCGCAGGCCCGAGGTCAGATAGCGCAGTGCGGGCGAAACGCTCCACAGCGCGCAGAAGGCCGCGAAAACGCCCAGAATCAGCCCGGCGACGTGCGGAACCTCGCCCAGGCGGCCGTGCCCGCGATGCGGTACCTCCGGCGACCGGCCGGTTGCTCTGTGGTCGGTGTCGTGGTGCTGCCGGTCCTGCGTCGAAGTCACCGCACCAGTGTGTCTCTTGTTTTCGCCCATGTGCACTCAGCACCCGCCTCGTGTCGGGGTGAGACAGCTTACCGGCAGGTTGCCGGACCCGTATTTGTTCTGCCGCGCGGCACGGGTGAGGATGTATCCATGTCGGATCCCGTCGATGTGCCGATCGAAGACGATGTCATCCGTCTCGGCCAATTCCTGAAGCTGGCGAACCTCATCGATTCCGGCGCCGAGGCCAAGACGGTCATCGCCGAGGGCCTGGTTCGCGTCAACGACGAGGTCGAACTCCGCCGCGGCCGCCAGCTCCGCGACGGCGACGTGGTTCATCTCGCGGGCCATCAGGCCCGCGTCACCGCCCGCTGAATCCCGGGCGTGTCCTTCGGCCCGGGTCCAGGGGCGGCGGGGCGCCGGCGGCGTGAGCCCCGGGGAGCTCAGTCCTCGGCGCGGACGACGACCCCGTCGGAATCGCTGTAGAGCATGTCGCCGGGGGTGAAGGTGATGCCCCCGAACTCCACCTCCACGTCCTTCTCGCCGGATCCGGTCTGGGTGCTCTTGCGCGGGTTGGTGCCCAGCGCCTTGACCCCGATGTCCAGGGTGCGCAGGATCGCCGAGTCCCGGACCGCGCCGTTGACGACCACGCCGGACCAGCCGTTGTCCACGCCGCGCCCGGCGATGATGTCGCCGACCAGGGCGGTGTGCACGCTCGCGCCGCCGTCCACGACCAGCACGCGGCCGTCGCCGGGCTCGCCGAGGGTCTGCTTGACCAGGAGGTTGTCCTGGAAGCAGCGGATGGTCACGATGCGCCCGGCGAAGGCCTCACGCCCGCCGAACTGGATGAACTGGGTGTCGCAGCTGCGGATGCCGGGGCCGATCTCGTCGGCCAGGTCCGCGGTGGCCACCACGCTCTTGTCGGATGCACTGTTCGATTGGGTCACTCGATCATCTTGGCAGGGTGAAACGCGTAGGTCGCGTGTGCGGGTCCCCGGTGTGACGACGATCCCGTCGCCGATCGCGGCCGGACATATTCGGCTTTCCGCGAACCTGTGGCGAGCGCATACTTGACACAGTGGCGCCCACCGGAGGGAGGACCGGTAGCCATGGTTCGTATGGAGGGTGAACGGCTCGACGCGGCAATCGAATCCGATGCCGTGGGTGCGGCGCGTTCCTTGCTGGCGGCGGTGGCCGCGCGTTTCGCCGCGGCCTGGGAGGCGCACGGCACGCCCCCGGAGCTGGGGGAGTACCTGCCCGACGCGCCGGAGTTCCGGCGGCTGTGCCTGATCGAACTGATCAAGGTCGATCTCGAGTACCGCTGGATTCGCTACGACTTCCCCAAACGCCTGGCCGACTATCGCGCCGAATACGACGAATTGCGGTACGGCCCGCTGCCGCCGGATCTGGCGTACGAGGAGTTTCACGCGCTGCGCCGCTCCGGCCGCCCGGTCGACCACAGCGGTTTCCCGACCGAATCCGCGGGCACCGAGATCGCCTGGGGCGAGCGCGACTATCGCAGCACCTGGATCTCGCGCCCGGTGGCCCGCCAGTCCCTGGACGGCATCGAGGTCGGCGACCGGGTCGACGATTTCGATCTGCTGGTGGAATTGGGCGCGGGCGCGTTCGCCCGTGTCTTCCTGGCGCGCCAGCGTTCCATGCAGCGCCTGGTCGCGGTGAAGGTGTCGCAGAATCACGGCACCGAATCCGAGACCCTGGCCCAGCTCGATCACGAGAACATCGTGCGCGTCTTCGATCAGCGGCTGATGGTCGAGCGCGAACTCAAACTCATGTACATGCAGTACCTGCCCGGCGGCACGCTGTCCAAGGTGCTGAGCCTGGTGCGCGAGCGCCCGGTCGCCGAGCGCGACGGCCGGGTGCTGCTGGACGCGGTCGACACGGCCATGCGCGACAAAGGCGGTCTGGCCCCGAGCGAATCGCTCACCCGCGCCGCCGTCGCCGCCATGTCCTGGCCCGAGACGGTGGCCTGGCTGGGCAGCCGCCTGGCCCGCGCGCTGGACTACGCCGCGGACAACGGTGTGCTGCACCGGGACATCAAGCCCGCGAACGTCCTGCTCACCGCGGACGGGGTGCCCAAGCTCGCGGATTTCAACATCAGTTTCAGCCTGCACGTGGCGGGCGCGAGCCCGCTGGCGTATTTCGGCGGATCACTCGCGTACATGTCGCCCGAGCAGCTGGCCGCCTGTCACCCGCAGCTGCCGGACAGCGCCGAGGATCTGGACGGGCGCAGCGACATCTTCGCGCTCGGGGTGGTGCTGTGGGAATTGCTCACCGGCGAAAGACCTTTCGACGACGAGACGCGCGCTGGGGATTCGGAGTCCTCGCTCGAGCGGATGCTGCGCCTGCGCAGGCACGAGCTGGATCGGTCGCGCCTGGACGAGCTGCCCCCGGACTGCCCGCCGACGCTGCGCCGCGTCCTGCTGAAATGTCTCGCCCCGCGGCGTGAGGACCGCTGGCGCACCGGCGCCGCCCTGGCCCAGCAGCTGGACCTGTGCCTGGATCAGCGTGCCCGCGATCTGGTGGACCCGCCGCGAAACAGCCTGCGCGCCAAGGTCGGACCGTGGTCGCTGCTGCTGCTGGTCACCGCGGCCAGCTTCGTCGGCGACTTCCTCGGCATGCTGTACGCGAACCTGCACAACGGCCCGCTCTGGAATCTGTGGTTCTCCGCCGCCGAGCAGTCCAGGCTGCAGGCCGTCGGCGCGGGTCTGGCGCTGTGCACCACCCCCGCGGCCATCATCGTCACCAATTATCTGTGCCGCCGGGCCTTCATCGTGTGGCGCGGGCTGCGCCGGGGCCGCGCCTACGATCCGGACGAGCTGGCCGCCGCGCGCCGCGACACGCTGATCAACGGTGATCGCGTCGCCGGCATCGCCTTCCTGTGGTGGGTGATCTCGGCGATCGTGGCCGCCGTCTCGCTGATCGTGTTCACCGATCTGCCCGCCGGCCCGCTGGTGAATCTGACGGCGACGCTGCTGGTTTCGGGTGTGATCGCGGTGGCGTACCCGTTCTTCCTGGTGACGTTCTTCGTGGTCCGCTGCTTCTATCCGCGCCTGCTCACGCACGGTGAGACGGCCTCGGATCAGGACGCGCTGCGGGCGCTGGGGCGGCGGTGCACCCGCTATCTCGCGGTGGCGGGCGCGATTCCGCTGATCGGCGTGGTCACCAGTCTGCTGTTCCTGACCCCGCACGAGGTGTCGCTGGTCATCGGGCCGATCAAATGGCTGTGCCTGGCGGGCGTGCTCGGATTCCTGGGCGACTATTGGCTTTTCCGGCAATTGGAGGCGGATCTGCGGGCCTTCGAACGCGCGGTCAGTTCAGGAGCATCAGCACGAACAGAATGATCCAGAACGCGCCGACCGCGATGCCGGCGACGGCGAAACCCTTGTCCTCGCGCTGGGCGTCCACGCTCAATGCCGCCGCGCCCAGCGCGATCGCGGGAATGGCGGTGATGCCGCAGATGAATCCGAATATGCCGAGCACGAACGCGGTGAGCCCCATGCCGTTCCAGCGCGCGGCCTGGGTGAGGGAATAGCCACCCGGCCGATTCCCGAAGGGTTGATAGGTCACGGGATTGACGTACATCGGCGCCGGGGCCGGTCGCGGCACCGGCAGGTGCACCAGCACCGCGTGCAGATCGCCGAAGGTCCGGGCGTTGAGCGCCAGCCCTATTCGGTCGGAGAGTTCCTGGGCATTGATGCGACCGTCCTGGAAACAGGTCTTCAGGGTGTCGATCGCGCGTTCCCGATCGGCGTCGCCCGCCAGATAGCGCGGGTCCGTCCAATGAGGTTGCATGGCGTGCTCCAACGAAGCCGAAGCGGTGAAACTCTCTCCCCCCGAGCGTATTCCTCGGCGCGGGCTCGACGCGGGAATCGAGACCGGAAGCACAGGAACTCTTCAGCCTCGCCCGTGCCGCGCCGGAAGACGTACAGCGGGGTGATCCGGGCGAGCCGGGGCCGGAAGCGCTCCGGGCGGGGGTCGGCGGCTCTGACGACCCCGGGTGGTCAGGCGGAGGTGCGAGCGGAGTGGAATTCGGCGACCTGGGTCACCAGATTCTTGGTGGAGCTCTTCACCGCGAGCTTCACGAACGGCTCGATGGTCTTGCCGAGCAATTTGCCCGCGATGCCGCCGGGCACCCGGTAATCGACGATGGCGTCGATGGTGCACGACTCATCGCCCTTGGCCTGGAAAAGGAAGGTGGATTCGATCTCGAAGCCCCTGATGGATTTCACGCCGATGGCGAATCCGGGTTCGTGGCGCACGATTTCGATGGTCGAATGCAGGGTGACCGGGCCGAGTGAGATGGTGCCGTCGAAGGTGGCCCCGACGCCTTCGGTCTGTTCGGTCAGCGGGGTGAAGGCGCTGATCTCATTGATGAACCGGGGCAGATGCCGGTAGTCGTTGACGTAGGAATAGGCGGATTCGGCCGAGGCGGCGCAGTCCGCGACGATCTTGACAGCTGTCATGTAATCGACAGTAACGTGTTCTAATTCTGTTCGCAGATGATGAGGTGAGGGACACATTCACCCGAATCGGCCGGTACTCACGCGGTCACTGCCAGGGTGGCGGCCACGCCGAACACTACCGCCATCAGCAGCACCTCGGCAATCGCCCGGCGCAGCGAGGACTCCGCGTCCATGCGGTGGTCGCCGGCCACCGGCACCCAGGTCCGCCGCCACCACCAGCCCAGCGCCAGCAGCGCCAGCAGCAACGCCGTCTTGGCCAGCAGGATGCGCCCGTACCCGGTCGTCGCCAGCTCTGCCACGCCGCCGACCCGGACCAGACCGTTCACCAGCCCGGTCAGCGCCACCGTCACCGCCAGCGGCAGCGCCCAGCGCGAATACCGCGGCAGCAGATTCGCCCATTCCCCCCGCGTGCGCACGGTCAACGCCAGGGCCAGCAACACCCCGAGCCAGGCCGCGGCCGCCAGCGCGTGCACCGCGCCCAGCACCGACCCGAACGCCTGCTGCGACATGTGCCCGGTGATGGGCCGCAGCGCCAGCGTCACCGCGGTGAACACCAGCACCAGATCCGCGGTCGCGCGGTCGGGACTGCGAAAACCGAAGGCGCTGTACGCCGCGACCGCGCCGCAGCCCAGCAGGATCGCGATGCCGATCTGCCCGCCGCTGACCGTGGTGAGGTACTCGCCGAACTGGTTCGCGCCCAGTTCGGTCACGGGCAGGCCCATCACCTCGGCGGATTCCATGGCGAGCATGGCGAATTCCATGGCCGCCCACACCGCGGCGGCGATCGCGAGCAACCGCCACGGCGGCGACAGCCGCTCGGAAAGCCTTGGCAGCGCGGCCGCTCCCAGCACGGTCGCGCCCGCGCAGTCGGCGAGCACCCGGGCCGGGGCCTCGGGCTGCACCGGATCCCCGGCCGCGAGCAGCCACGCCGCGCCCGCCCCGGCCAGGCCGAGCGGGACGATCAGCAGCAGCAACCAGCGCAATCGGCTACCGCCGCTGTACGTTCCGCTCATTCGGGGTCCCGGGCGAGGATCGGTGCGGGGTCGAACCGGTTCACGAACGCCGCTTGCTCCGGCCGCCCAGCAGGGCGAAGGCCAGGCCGCCGCCGAACAGCACCACCGCGCCCACGATGAACACCCACAGCGGCACGCCGCCGTCGTCCCCGTTCGAGGAACCGGCGGCGCCGGCCTTCGCACCGGGTGTGCCGTTGCCGGCCTTGGTCAGGGTGAAAGTGCGCTTGTCCTTCACCGCGTGCCCGTCGGCCGAGGTGACACGGTAGGCGATGGTGTACACGCCCGCCGGGCCCAGTTCGCCGACCTCGATGCTCACCGTGGAGCCCTCGACCTTGGGATCGCCCTTGGACCAGAGATTGCCGTCCGGGCCGGTCACCGTCATCGACGGGTAGCTCGGCTGGAGTTCCTCGTTGAAGGTGACGCTGACCCGCGCGGGCGAGGTGTCGATCTGCGCGCCGTTCTCCGGGCTGGAGCCGATGGCGGCCGAATGCGCGTTCGCCGTGCCCGCGCCCAGCAGGGCGAAACCGGTCAGCAGCAGGCCGGTCAGGACACCGGCGAGGATCCTGCGGCTCATGCGCTGCGCCCCCGGATCACGGCGCCCAGGCCCAGGGCCGCGCCGAGCGCGCCCAGGGCCAGGCCGAGGCCGCCGAGCCAGCGGGCGGTGTCGTCGGTGGCCTCGGGGGCGGCCGGGGCGTCGGCGCTGTCGTGGCCGTCGCCCGAGCTCGCCGCGAGCTGCACGGCCGGGGCGGGATGCTCGGGCTCGCTGCCGTCGGCGTTCTCCTGCTGATCCCACTTCACGACCTTGCCGTCGCTGTAGGTCTGGGTCGCGGCGAAGCTCAGGGTCTCCTGCTTCGGGAGCGGGCCCAGCGAGATGACGAAGCGCTGGAACTGGCCCGGGGCCACGCCGGCGTTGCCGGGTTCGACGGCCCAGGTGACCGAGACGGCCTCGCCCTTGTCGTTGCGGTCGACCTTCTCGGACCAGCCCGCGAGGGGTTCGGTGCGGACGCTCTTCAAATTCGGTACTGCCACGGTGAGTTTGGTGGTGGACGCGGTGTCGGATTCGGTGGGCACCTTGAAGGTGGCGACCGTGTATCCGCCCTGGGCCGCGCCGGGGGCGTCGACGGTGACGTGTGCGGACGCGATGCCCGCGCCGAACAGGGTGATGCCCGCGGCGGCTACGGTCGCGGTGCCGAGCGCACGCGAAAGCGAGGTATGCATGGGTGATATGCCTTCTCTGACAAAGGGATTACGGGGTGTGGGAGAGGTTCACGCCGTAATCGGTGGCGCGCGCGGCGCACCCGCGCCGGAACGGCGCGCGTCCCGGACCGTCGCGGCCGTGCGCGCCCAGCGCCCGCCCGCCGCCACCGGCGCCGAATGCGGCCGGGACAGGACGGCACGCACCGCTCGGGAGACGAACCCGTACAGCCGCTCCGCGAGCAGCAGCAGGGCCGCGAACACCACGGTCGCGAGCGCGTGCGCCGCCGCCATCGACCCGTCGGTCACCAATTCCCTTGCGGGCGAACCGTGTCCGCTGTGTGCGAGCCCGCTCAACGCCACATGGCCCACCGGCTGGCCGAGCGCCATGAGCGCCACCAGCGCGCCGGGGGAGCGCAGCGTCGCCGCCAGCGCCCCGATCGCCGCGGCGGCCGCGATCAGCAGGGTGAGCCCGGCCGAACCGGGTATGCCGCCGCCCGCGATACCGTGCGCGGCGACCGCCAGCACCGCCACGGCGCCGCCCGCTACGACACCGCGCCCGAATCGGCTGTCCGCGCGCTGTTCTCGCACCCCGTGCGTGCCGGTTCCGGCACAGCCGCCGACCCCGCCGGGGAGGTGACCCCGGTGGCGGAGGCGTCGGCGGCGCACGGGAACCGGCTCAGTTCACGCCGAGCCGGGCGAGCACGTCGGTCTCGATGCCCGCGAGCTCGTTCGAGATAGAGGCGTGCACCGCGCGCCGGCGCTGCACCGGCATCTGGTCGGAGGTGCGGATCGCGGCGGACAGGCTCTCCAGCCGGTCGCGCACGTCGGCCACGAACTTCCCGTTGTCCTGCGGGTTCTTCTTCTCGATCTCGGCCAGCGTCGATTCCACGTTGGCCACCCGCGCCTGCAGGCGCGCGCCCGGGCCCGAGAACTCACCGAGCTGGTTCACCCCGACCCCGAGCTGTGCGGCCCGGCGGGTGTCGAGCTGCCCGCGCACGAAGGTCGCGCCCCGGTAGGCGAGCGGCGCGAGCACCGGCACCAGGATCCGCGCCACGCCCAGGTACTTGCGCACCTGCGCGGCGCTGAAGAGCTCGCGATCGGCCCGGGCGGCCACCTTCAGCGCGGCCTTCTCCTCGGCCTGCAACTTGGCGATCTCCGCCTTGGCGACCTTGGCCTGCGTGCGCGCCTCGTTCCGGTTGCGCTTGCGCTCGTTCCGCGCACCGAGCTTGGCCTCCATACCGGCCTTGTGCTTCAGCGCCTTGGCTTCGGCCCGCCGGCTGACCTTCTTCTTCCGCTTGGTGAACAACCCCATAGATGGCCTCCGTCATGCTGGTTCGCCATGGCAGCACAGGGCCGGGGGAAATGCCTGTCCGCCCATGAAACACAGTTTCCGCCCACCCTAGTGCGTCCCGACAACCCGTCGCGAGCGTGTGCCGTCTCGTGGCGAAAATCAGCCGTCTCGCGCCCCCCGGCCCGGCACACCGGCGGCGCGGCGGCACCCGCGAGGGTGGGTGTGTCGGGACATCAAGCCATACTGCTTGTCGTGTATTCGGGCATCGGTGACCATGGCGAGCGCGCCGCGTTCTTGGACGCGCGGGCGTTGATCGGCTGCCGGCACCGGCTGCTACTGGATTCCACCCATCCGCGGGTGCTGACCGGTGTCAGTGAGGATGCCGGCGTGCAGCAGCGGCGGGAAGCCGCGGCCGCGCATCGAATGCTGGTGCGGGACACCCTGGTTGCGGCCGATCCGGAGCGCTGGCTGGTGATCGCCCCGGAGCAGACCGCCGCCCAGCGCGCGGCCGAGACCATGGCGGCCATGGAGGCCGGGATCGAACGCATCTGGGGCGGGCTGCTGCCGCAGGAGCTGGACACCGGGCGGCGCGGCGGCTGCGAGATCCTGCGCCGGGATCCCGATCGCGGCGGCTACGTGCCGATCATCGTGGTCAATCACAAGGTCACCGACCCGCGCCAGCCCGACCCGGCCGACTTCCATCCGCTGACCACCGAGCTGTACACCTGGAATCCCAAGCCGGACAAGCATGTCCGCAACCGTCCGCAGCCGCGCGACCAGCAGCGCCTCGCGCACCTGTACCGCATGCTGCAGCGGCACGGCTACGCCAGCCCCGCCCTGGTCGGCGGCGCCATCGGCTACCACTTCGATCGCGTCCTGCTGCACGATCTGGGCCCGATCCTGGACGACTACGACCGCCGCTACGCCGACCGTATCGCGGTGGTGCGCGGCGAGCTCCCCACCGTTCCCTCCAAGGTCCCCGAATGCCGCCAGTGCCCGTGGTGGTCCCGCGCGCCCGAGGAGGGCGGGCAGAGCTGTGAGCAGTGGCTGGTCGGCCGGCGCGATATCAGCCTGGTGGCGCCCGGTTCGCGCGCCGAGGTGCTGCGCCGCCACGGCGTGGAGACCATCGACGATCTGGCCGCCTGGGAGGGCGACGACCCGGACGACTGGCAGTACGAGCCCTTCACCGAGGCCATCGTCACCGCCCGCGCCTGGGCCACCGGCGCGCCGCTGGTCCGGCGCGTGGACCGCGTCCAGGTCACCCGCGCCGACGTCGAGGTGGACGTGGACCTCGAGTCCTACCAGGAACACGGCGCCTACCTGTGGGGCACGCTGCTGGACGGCGTCTACCGCGGCTTCGTCACCTGGGATCCGCTGCCCACCCGCGACGAGGGCCGCTCCTTCGCCGAGTTCTGGTCCTGGCTCATGGAGATCCGCGCGCAGGCCGCCGCGGACGGCAAAACCTTTGCCGCCTACTGCTATTCCCGCACCGCCGAGGACAAGTGGCTCTACGAGTCCGCGCGCCGTTTCGCGGGCATGCCCGGCATCCCCACCGAGCGGGAGATCCAGCGCTTCGTGGACAGCCCGCAGTGGGTGGACATGTTCCAGGCCGTCTCCGAGCAGTTCATCTGCCCGAACGGCAAGGGCCTGAAGAAGATCGCCCCGGTGGCCGGCTTCTCCTGGCGCGATCCCGAGGCGGGCGGCGAGGCGTCCATGAGCTGGTACCGCCTGGCCGTGGCCTACGAGGGCGGCGAACCCGACCTGTCCCAGCGCACCCGCATCCTCGAGTACAACGAGGACGACGTGCTGGCGACCCAGGTCCTGCGCGACTGGATGACCGATCGGGCCGATGCCGAGGTTCCGGCCATCTCCGATTTCGGCCGTCGTAGTATCGCGGAGTGACCGAACACGTCGAACACCTGGAGTTTCAGGCCGAGACCCATCAGCTCCTGGAGCTGATGATCCACTCGGTGTATTCGAACAAGGACACGTTCCTGCGGGAACTGATCTCGAATGCCTCGGACGCGCTGGACAAGCTGCGCATGGAGACCTTCCACGACAAGGACCTGTCGGCGGACATCTCCGACCTGCATATCGAGCTCTCGGTGGACTGCGAGAATCGTGTGCTCACCGTCCGCGACAACGGCATCGGCATGAGTCGTGCCGAAGTTGTCGACCTCATCGGCACCCTCGCCAAGTCCGGCACCGCCGCGATGCGCAAGCAGTTGCTGGAGAACAAGACCGACACCGCCGCCGCCGAAGAACTCATCGGCCAGTTCGGCATCGGCTTCTATTCGACCTTCATGGTGGCCGACAAGGTCGCGCTCACCACCCGCAAGGCCGGCGAAACCACCGGCACCCGTTGGGAATCGGCCGCGGGCAGCCCCACCTACACCATCGAGGAGCTGGCCGAGGCGCCGCAGGGCACCACCGTCACCCTGCACCTGAAGCCGGCGGACGACGACGATCACCTCTTCGACTACACGCAGGAGTGGAAGCTCCGCGAAATCGTCAAGAAGTACTCCGATTTCATCGCCTGGCCGGTCCGCATGGATGTGGAACGGACCATCATGGACGGCGAGGGCGAGGACGCCGTCGAGAAGTCCATCACCGAGACGCAGACCCTGAACTCCCAGAAGGCCCTGTGGACCCGCCCCAAGAGCGAGGTCTCCGAAGAGGAGTACCGGGAGTTCTACAAGCACGTCTCGCACGCCTGGGACGATCCGCTGGAGATCATTCCGATGAAGGCGGAGGGCACGTTCGAGTACCAGGCCCTGCTGTTCCTGCCCTCGCACGCCCCGTTCGACCTGTTCCAGCGTGAGCACAAGCGCGGGGTGCAGCTGTACGTGCGCCGCGTGTTCATCATGGACAACTGCGAAGAGCTCATGCCGGAGTACCTGCGCTTCGTCAAGGGCGTGGTGGACGCGCAGGACCTCTCGCTGAACGTCTCGCGCGAGATCCTGCAGCAGGACAGGCAGATTCGGGCCATTCGCAAGCGCCTGGTCAAGAAGGTCCTGTCCACGGTGCAGTCGCTGCAGTCCGCCGAGGATCAGGAGAAGTACCAGACCTTCTGGCGCGAGTTCGGCCGGGTTCTCAAGGAGGGCCTGCTCTCCGACACCGACAACCGCGAAACCATCCTGAAGGTCTCGTCTTTCGCCTCCACGCACAGCGCGGACGAGCTGACCACCCTCGCACAGTACGTTGAGCGCATGCCCGATACCCAGACCGGCATCTACTACATGACCGGCGAATCGCGCGAGCAGATCGAGAACTCGCCGCACATGGAAGCCTTCAAGGCCAAGGGCCTCGAGGTGCTCATCCTGACCGATCCGGTCGACGAGATGTGGGCCACCCAGACCCCGGAATTCGCCGGCACGCCGTTCCAGTCCATCGCCAAGGGCGAGGTCGACCTGGAGACCGAGGACGAGAAGAAGGAGTCCGAGGCGCTGCGCGAGCAGCAGGAGAAGGACTTCGGCGACCTGCTGGGCTGGCTGGGGGAGACCCTCGGGTCCAGCGTCAAGCAAGTCCGCTTGACCGCTCGCCTGACCACGTCCCCCGCCTGCATCGTGGGCGACACGTTCGACTTCTCGCCGATGCTCGAGCGCATGTACCGGGCCTCGGGTCAGGACCTGCCCGAGACCAAGCGCATCCTCGAGCTGAACCCGTCGCATCCGCTGGTCACGGGCCTGCGCGACGCGTACGCCAAGGTCGCGGACGAGGCGGACAAGCCCGCCGAACTGGCCGAGACCGCGGAGCTGCTGTACGGCACCGCGGTGCTGGCCGAGGGCGGCGAGCTCAAGGATCCCGCGCGGTTCGCCCGGGTGCTGGCGGATCGCCTGACCCGCACGCTCTGATCGCCGGGAACGCGCGGTCCGAAGGCTCCGACCTGTGCGTTCGCTGAATCACCCTGCGCTCCCCGCTGTTTCGGCAGCGGGGAGCGCGGTCGTTTCCGGCGGAAAACGGTCATTGCCGGAGGGTTTGAAATGTGACCCTCGCAATGTTTTTCCGATTCCGGGAACCCGCGCCCGCGGCGTACGTTGAACGTCTTGGTCGTAAGTTTTTCGTGTTCGTGTCTCACATGCTCGCGCTGAACATCGTGCGGGCGCTTCTCTTGCCAGGCAAGCTGCAAGTCGCCTTCTGATTTCGACCCGGTCACCGTGACCGCGGCGGCCGATGCAACATCCAGCAGGAGAAAGTTATGGTTCAGGGCACCGTCAAGTGGTTCAACGCGGAGAAGGGCTACGGCTTCATCGCCCGCGAGGACGGCCCCGATGTGTTCGTTCACTACTCCGAGATCGAAGGCAACGGCTACCGCCAGCTCGAAGAGGGCCAGGCCGTGAGCTTCGAGATCACCGAAGGCAAGAAGGGCCCGCAGGCCGCGGCCGTCAAAGCCCACTGAGAATTCCGGTCAGGCGCTGAAGCCTCCGCGTCGGCCGAGCTCGTGAAATAACAAGGCCCGCACCGTGTTCCGGTGCGGGCCTTGTGTTGTTCGCCCCTAGCGCGGAGCCATGCGCAGCGCGCCATCCATGCGGATGGTCTCGCCGTTCAGGTAGTCGTGCTCGGTGATGTACTGCGCCAGCTGCGCGTACTCGTCCGGGCGGCCCAGGCGCGACGGGAACGGAACGCCGGCCTCGAGGCCCTTGCGGTACTCCTCGGTGACACCGGCGAGCATCGGGGTGTCGATGATGCCGGGGGCGATGGTGTTGACGCGGATGCCGAACTGCGCCAGGTCGCGCGCGGCCGGGATGGTCATGCCGGCGACGCCGCCCTTGGAGGCGGAGTAGGCGATCTGCCCGATCTGGCCCTCGAACGCCGCGACCGAGGCGGTGTTGATGACCACGCCGCGCGAGCCGTACTCGTCGACCGGCTCGGTCTTGGAGATCGCGTCCGCGGCCAGGCGCATGACGTTGAAGGTGCCCAGCAGGTTCACGGTGATGACCGTGCGGAACAGCTCCAGATCGTGCGGGCCGTTCTTGGACAGGATGCGCCCGGCCCAGCCGACGCCGGCGCAGTTGACCACGATGCGCAGCGGCACACCGGATTCCACGACGGTGGCGACCGCGGCGGCCACCTCGTCACCGGAGGTGACGTCGGTCGGGATGAGGGTGATCCCGGCCGGGACGCTGTCGCCCGCGCGCTCGATCGACTGGGCCAGGTCCAGGCCGAACACGGTGGCGCCGGCGTCGGCCAGGCGCTTGGCCGTGGCCGCGCCCAGGCCCGAAGCGCCTCCGGTGACAATGGCGGCAGATCCCGAAATCTCCACGGGGTGGTCCTCTCGAACGTGGACGGCCCTCTCACTGGCCTTCCGTCAATAGGCACCATAGTGGGGCGGTGCACCGGCCTCGAGGGGGGCCGGGTATGTACGGGTTCGCCCGTACCCGTCAGTTTGCGAACATGACTGTTCGCCGAGTGCTACTGTCGCTGCATGAACGCCGGTCAACCCCCACGTCAGCGCCGTGGTTTCCGTCGCTCCGTCCCGCGCGTGGCCGGCAAACGGATCCTGATCACCGGCGGAGCGCGCGGCATCGGCGCCGCGCTGGCCCGCCAGCTGCACGCGCACGGCGCACGCGTTGCCCTGCTCGGCATCGAGGAGGCGCTGCTGGCCGAGGTCGCCGCCGACTGCGGCGACGCGCCCTGGCGCTACTGCGACATCGGCGATCCCGCGCAGGTGGAGCGCGTGGTCAACTCCCTCACCGCCGAACTCGGCGGCCTCGACGCGGTCGTCGCCAACGCCGGCATCGCCCGCCAGATGTCCCTGCTCGGCGGCGATCCGGAGGTGCTGGAACAGACCCTCACCGTCAACGTGCTCGGGCTCTACTACACGCTGCGCGCCGCGGGCCCCCACCTCGCGCACCGCGACGGCTACGTCCTGATCGTCACCTCGCTGGCCGCCGCGGTCCACCTACCCCTGGCCGGCGCCTACAGCGCCTCCAAGGCCGCGGTCGAGGCGCTCGGCAACACCCTGCGCATAGAAATGCGGCACACCGGCGCGAAGGTCGGCCTCGCCTACTTCGCCGAACTCGACACCGACATGACCAGCCGCGGCTTCGGAACCCATGCCGCGCACAGCATTCTGGGCCGCTCGACGGTGTCCGGCATCGCCCCGCTCGGCCCCGCCATCGACGCCATGGAACGCGCCCTGGCCCGCCGCGCCCGCCGCGTGGTCTCGCCCTACTGGGTGGGCGTGGTGCTGGAGTTCCGCGGCATAGGTCAGCGGGTGATCGACTACGCTCTGCGCCACGGCGTCGCGTCCGGTCTCGACATAGCTCGCACCGAACAGGTCGGTTTCACCACCGAACAGCCCGCCCGACCGAGCAGAATGGGGAAGTTCGCCTAACCCGTCCCGGCCCAACGGAGTTCACCGCATGCCCGAATCGGCTGTCACCGCCCGCCAGCTGCCCCGCGGCCGCCACGGTCTGCCCCGGGAGATCGTGGTCGCCGCTCAGCGCGACCGGATCCTGCTGGCCATGGCCGAGGCGATGGCGGAGAACGGCTACGTCGGCACCCCGGTCGCCGCGGTCATCAAACGCGCGGGCGTGTCCCGCGAAACCTTCTACGAGCAGTTCCGTTCCAAGGAGGACTGTTTCGAGGCCGCCTACGAGCGCGCGGTGGAACTCCTGCTCACCGGCATGCTCGCCGTCACCGGCCTGGAGATCGAGGGCGAGACCGAAGCGGCCCGCATGGAACGCGTCCTGGGCGCCTACCTCGACGCGCTCTCCGCCGAACCCGCCTACGCCCGCCTGTTCCTGGTCGAGGTCTACGCCGTCGGCCCCGAGGCCATCGCCCGCCGCACCCAGCTCCAGGAAACTTTCGTGGCGATCGTCGCCGACATCCTCGAGGCCGACACCGACCAGCAGCACTTCGCCTGCCAGACCCTCGTCGCCGCCCTGAGCGCGATGGTCACCAACCGGATAGCGATCGGCGACCTGGAAGGCCTGCGCGCGCTCCGCGAGCCCCTCATGGACCTGGTACGCCGCAGCGGCGGCCTGTTCGGCACGATCCCGCTGGCGGACGGGCCCGCGCCCGAGAACGCCGACTAGGCCTCGGGAAGCAGCGTTTTCGTGCGGCCGGGGTGGTTCGTCGCCACCCAGCTCACGCCGAGGTCGGCGCAGAGTTGCACGTCGTCGGGATCGTCGACCGTCCAGACATAGGTCGCCCGGCCCGCGGCGGCGGCCTTGTCGACCAGGTCGGGGTGTTCGCGCAGGGTGCGGACCGAGGGGCCGATCGCGGTCGCGCCGACCGTGGTGGCCGCGCCGCCGGACAGGTAGAGCGAGGACTCGCCCAGCAGTACCGTCGGCAGCAGCGGCGCGGCGCGGCGGATGCGCCACACCGCCGTGGCGGCGAAGGAGATCACCACCGCGCGTGAATGATCGGCCGAGGCGGGTGCGGCGATGCCGTAGCGCTGCAACTCGGTCAGCAGCGTCGTCTCCACCTGGGCGCCGAAGCGCACCGGGTGCTTCGTCTCGATGAAGAGCTTGGTGGGGCGGCTCTTCCAATCCAGCACCAGCTCGATCAGCTGGGCCAGGGTCAGCACCGGGGACGGTTCCTCGGCCGTGCCGAAGTTCAGGGCCTCGAGTTCCTCGAGGGTCATCTCCGAGACCGCGCCCACGCCGTCCGAGGTCCGGTCCACGGTGCGGTCGTGCACGCAGACCAGCTGACCGTCCTTGGTCAGTCGCACATCGCATTCGACGCCGTCGGCGCCCTCCTGCAAGGCGAGTTCGTATGCGGCGAGGGTGTGTTCGGGTCGCGCCGCCGACGCCCCCCGGTGCGCGACCACGAACGGCGCGCGACTGGCCCGGCTCACTTCGCCAATACCTCCTCATGCTCGGCTTCCGGCGCCCCCGTGGACTCCGGGCCGGCCGCCTCTGCGGCGATGGCCTCATCATTGCCGACGGCGGTCGCCGGCGCGCGCCCGGCGGCGGCCGCCGATCCCGGCTGCACCGGTTCGATGACCGGCGCGGCGGGTGTGGTCGCGATCAGCCAGCGCTGCGCGGTGAGCTCGCGCCCCCGCAGATCGCGCCCGGCGAAGCCGCGCACCAGCCACAGCGTCAGCACCGCGATCCCGGCCGCGAACGCATCGGTCCACAGCGTGATCAACACGCCGTCCGCGCGCACCTGCAGCGAATCGCCGAAGCGGTACAGCACCGCGATGACCACCAGCAGGCCATTGAGAACCCAAGCGGCCCACCAGATCCGAACCATGCGCAGCAGCCGCGGTTCGTCGGCCCCGGTGGCGCCGACCCGGACCGTCTCGGTCAGGAAGACGCCCGGCCACACCAGATTCACCCCGGGCACGAGACAACCCGCGAACAGTTCCGCGAGCGACCGCGAATCCTCGCGTCCCGCAGCGGCATACAGGCTCGTCCGGGTGCGCGCCAGCCAGCCCACCACGGCCACCGCGGTGATCAGCGCTACAACCATCGCCGTCACCGCGGCGACCGTCACCGCGGCGTCGGACAGCCACAGCAGCCACGGCTCGATCAACCGGCGGCGATTGCGCAGCAGAATCCCGTAGCGCCCCAGCTCGGTCAGGGCCGCGACGCCGAACACCACGGCGGTCGTGACGAGCAGGCGGGGCAGGCGCGCGACGAGCCGGTCGATCCGGTGCACGGGCTCGGCGGCGGTCTGCGGCTGCCGGTCCTGCAGACCCCAGCGCGGGATCTGCGTGTAGTGCGGGGTCGCGAGATTCGGTGCGGTGCGGCGCGGCGTCCCGGGATGCGGGGCCTTGCGGCCCGGCGGGCGGGCGACCCAGCGGTAGTTGCGCCGCTCGGGCGGAGCGTCGACCGGGGCGGGTGAGAGCAGCACGCCGTGGCAGCGCGGGCACCAGTGCAGCGGTTTGCCCTGCACGGCCCAGCGCGCGCCGCAGCGGGCGCACGGCTGCACGACCGCTGATCGCGGTTGGCCCACATTTCCCCCTGTCATCGCTCCATCATCCTGCGCCTAGTAGACCTTCGCGTCGGCGCCGTCGCCGGTGAGCGGGCGTCCCGTCTGCTGCCAGGCAACCATGCCGCCGCTGACATTCGTGGCATCGAAACCGACATGCGTCAGATACTGCACAACCTGGATCGAGCGACCGCCCTGCCGGCAGATCACGTAGATCTCGGAGTCGTAGTCCAATTCGTCCAGCCGCGCGGGCACGTCGACCATCGGGATGTGGATGGCGCCGGGCGCGTGGCCCAGGCTCCATTCATCGTCCTCGCGCACGTCCAGCAGCAGGGCCGGGGGCGGGGTGGTGGCGGCCCACGGCTCGGCGGCGTCGAATTCCGCTGGCACGGCATCGATCGGTACCGAGGGGACGTGGGAACTGGTCACGGTTTCGATCCTGCCACGCGTGCCGGGGAGCCGGGGAGTTCTATCCCCTCGAACCGGCCTGCCGCATCGACATTCCGGGTGCACGCGACTCGCCGAGCGGCACGAAACCGCCGGTCGGTTCCCCCGGTGGAAGCCCGTCACCCACCCCGTTGCGGTGGGTCTGTGCATATCTCACTTGTAGTTATCCACATAATCCACAGGCTGATCCACAGCCGGGTTGTGGATAGCTCGGGTTGCGCGCGTGGCCGCGGCGAAAAAACCCGACAACACTACCAATAATCGGAAATCCTCTGACGGACAACGCAAGATCGGTAGCCTGACGCTATGACTGTGAGCAGGGGGCTACTCGACGGCGTGGACATTTCCGGACTCAACACCGCTCTCTCCGAGGCGACCTGCCTCGGCGTGGAGGTCGACACCGCAGCCGCCGAGCTGCGCCTGGAGCTCGACGTGCTGACCCTGCCCGCCGACGGCCCGCCGCCGACGGACTGCGACGTCTTCCTGATCCTGTCCGGGGTCAGCCGCGTCGCGGCCTCCCTGCGCAGGCAGCGCTGGGACGACCTGGATCCGGTGGTGCTCCCGCTCGCGCTGGACGGCCTGCACGACGCGGTCAGCAGCTTCGGCGGCGGCGCACTGCACGGCTGGGAGTTCTTCGACCTCGACGACAACGCCTGGACGCAGTGGCGCAAACTGCTCAGCTTCGACACCGTGCTGTCCGACCGCTCGGCCGCGCACATGCTCGAGTTCTCCCAGGAGGAGGGCATCGACCCCCGCGAGCTCGATATGCGGGTGTGGTTCGACGGCATCAGCGTGCAGGACAAGGCGGGCAAGGAGATTCCGCTCGAGGAGTTCGTCGCGGGCGGGGTGCGCTGGTGGAAGGCGCACTCGGCGGGCGATCCGCGCACCATGCGGCCGAATATCGTTCCGCCGCTGTAACTTCGGATTCCTCGAATCGAACGGGCCGCACCGGGTCAGGCGCCGGGCGGCCCTTCCGCATGTTCGGGCCCGCGCCCGGCCGGGTTGAGATCAGCCTGTGTCCATAGGTTGGGAAAACTGGGTAAGCGCTGGAATGTGGGGGCACGCGGCCCGGTTGCACGGGAGCGGGTGTACGAATGATGGTTGGGTGCGCCGCGGCACGGGCCGAGGGCACACAGCCGACGACACTGAGCACTGAGGAAGGGACATCGTGGCCGAGTACACGCTGCCAGAACTGGATTACGACTACAGCGCCCTGGAGCCTTTCATCTCCGGGCAGATCAACGAGATCCACCACACCAAGCACCACGCGGCCTACGTCGCGGGCGCCAACGCCGCCGTCGAGAAGCTGGAAGCCGCGCGCGAGTCCGGCGACCACGCGGCCATTTTCCTGAACGAGAAGAACCTGGCCTTCCACCTGGGCGGCCACGTCAACCACTCCATCTGGTGGAAGAGCCTGTCCAAGGACGGCGGCGACAAGCCGGTCGGCGACCTGGGCGCCGCGATCGACGACCAGTTCGGTTCGTTCGACAAGTTCGTCGCGCAGTTCTCCGCGGCCGCCAACGGCCTGCAGGGCTCGGGCTGGGCGTGGCTGGGCTACGACACCCTGGCCGGCAAGCTGCTCACCTTCCAGCTCACCGATCAGCAGGGCAACGTGCCGCTCGGCATCATCCCGCTGCTCGGCCTGGACATGTGGGAGCACGCCTTCTACCTGCAGTACAAGAACGTCAAGGCCGATTACGTCAAGGCGTTCTGGAACGTCGTGAACTGGGAAGAGGTGCAGGACCGCTTCGGTCGCGCCGTCAACCAGGGCAAGGGCCTGATCTTCGGCTGAGATCGCACGCATCGCGGAGTTCACGCTCCGTGACACGCCCGGCTCGGTAGGCCCGCGAACCCACCCCGGTTCGCGGGCCTACTGCTGTTTCCGGCCCCTGAACGGCGCGATGTTCGCCGGGCCGTTCGTCTGCTAGCACTCTTTGGTACTTGTGTGCCAGTCCGATTCCGGGGCATTCTCTGAATCCACAACCAGGACGGGCAGGGCCGCCCCCGTATTTCCGCACTTCGGGAGGGCGTAATGAGCGAACAGATCGGTGTACTGCCGTTTCAATCGCGTGGGTCGCTACGCGGATTCGTGATTTCGGGCCGCTGGCCGGACTCCACCAAGGAATGGGCGCAGGTTCTGGTCCTGGCCGTGCGGGTGGCCAGCCTGCCCGGACTGCTGCCGACCACCACCGTGTTCGGGGCCCGCGAGGAACTCCCCGAGGATCCGGATCCGGACATGGTCGGGCTCGTCATCGCCGAGGGCACCGTGCTCGGGCAGGAGGCACTGCTGCCGGGCCGGTTCGCCCAGCATGTGCCGCCGGCCCTGATCATGTTGCATCCGCCGCGCGAAACCCGGCCCTCGCTGCCCGAATGCCTGGGCGCAGCCTCGGGTTGCCTGCTGCTGCCGGGACTGCCGCATCTGGGCCTCGAGCATCGGGCCGCGTGGGTGGAGACCGACACCGACGGCACGGTCACCTCCATGGTGAGCCGGGTCGGGGTGGATCCGATCAGTGATCCCGACACCGCGGTTCTGGCCATGCTGCTGGCGGCGTGAGGGTACCCGAAACCACCCGGCAGTGTTCCCAAACTTATTGCGCGCATTGCGATTTCGGCGATAGATGTTTGCGTCTGCCGGGTTTGCCGGGGTAAAGTCTCCGGCAGCGAAGGGGAGTAGCCCCCAATCGCGTAGTCGACATACTGGTCCCGCGCGGATCCGGCTGCGTGAACCGTCAGCGCCCTGTCCGGCGCCCGGTGGGCGAGACCTTCGGCCGACGAGAACCAAACCGATACACGGTGCGGCGTCGGCTGAAGCGCCCGCGCATCTTCAGCCGACAGGCCGGAAACCCTGGGAGCTGATGTGATCACCACGATTTTGCTGACATTCGGCGTGCTGTTCCTCGCCGAACTCGGCGACAAATCGCAGTTGATGGCCCTGACCTTCGCGCTGCGCTACCGCTGGTGGGTGGTGCTGAGCGCGATCACCGTGGCCAGCGTCCTGGTCAACCTCATCGCCGTCGGCGTCGGCCACTTCCTCGGCGCAGCCCTGCCCACCGAGATCATCTCCTTGTTCGCGGCGGCCATCCTGATCGGCGTCGGCCTGTGGACCCTGCGTGAGACCCTGCCCGGCCGGGAGGACGACGACGAGGCGGAGGACGAGGCCCAGCTGCCGGCGTCGCGCTCGGCCTTCTTCGTGGTGCTGTCCGCGTTCCTGCTCGCCGAGCTCGGCGACCGCACGATGTTCGCGACGATGGCCCTGGCCACCAACAACGGCTGGGTGGCGGTGTGGATCGGCTCGGTGCTGGGCATGGTCGCCGCGGGCGGACTGGCCATCCTCGTCGGCGTCACCGTCGGCAAGCACGTGCCCGAACGCACGATCGCCGTCTGCTCGGGTCTGCTGTTCCTGTACTTCGGCGCGACGACCCTGCTGGGTACCGTCGCCCCGGGCCTGGGGACGGTCGCGATGGTCGCGGCCGGCGCCCTGCTGCCGCTGGCGGCGGGCGCGGTGCTGCTGGCGCTGCGCCGTCGCGCGGGTTCCGGCGAGCGGCACGTGCACCACCCGGACGCCGAGGCGCTTCCGCGGTCCTCGGCGCAGGCGTCTCCGCCGGACGCGCACTGATCACCTCGAGCGGCCGCCCGTACTGCGATGGATGTCCGGAAACGCTGAACAGCGCTGTGCCCGAGAGCCGTTGGAAAGCCTAAACAGGCAGGTCAACGCAAGGAAATAATCTCCGCCCTGCTACCCTTCCGCGTCATGGGTAAGAGCAAGCGCAACAGTCCCAAGCCGGACAGCAACCGCGCGCAGAAGCTGGCCGCGCGCCGGGCCGAGCAGGAGCAGGCTTCGCAGGCGGTCACGCGGCCGTTCGAGGGTCTGGCCGCGGAGTGCGATCTGGTCGCGCTACGGGAATTCGTGCCGTCGGCTACCGCCACGCTGAAGCTGGCGCCGGGGGTCGCGGCCGAGCGCGCGGTGACCCTCGCGACGGTGCTGCCGGGGGCGGTTGCCGCATTGGTGCGGGCGGGCGACGAGCCGCTCGGATTCGTCGGCACGCAGGTGCAGTTCCAGTCGGACAACCCGGCGAGCGATCTGGCCACCGCGATCCTGTGGACCCAGTCCGCGGAGCCGGGCGAGTCGCTGGCCGCCGCGAGCGTGGACGGCGCGCCGACGCTGACCGACGTCCTGGATCCGGGCGCCGCGCTGGACCTGACCGTGCACCAGGACTTCAACTGGTGGGTCCCCGAGGGCGTCACCCCGGACAAGCAGGTGGCCGCCACCATCGAGCAGGCGAACCAGGCGATCATGCCCTCGGCGCGCCTGAACCTGGGTGCGGACGCCGTCGGCGCGGCCTGGTGGGTGGACGCGGGCGAGAAGGCGCATCTGCGCTGGGTGCGGCCCGAGGACGAGGATCAGCTGATGCTGGCGCTGGCGCGGCTGCATGCGGCCGGCGAGCTGCATCTGGGCGAGGATTCGCGGTTCGCGGGTTCGTTCCGCACGCACGGCCTGCTGGTGCCGGTCTTCGACCTGGACCCGGAGAAGCACGCCACCGAGTGGGAGCCCGCCGCTCGCGAGTTCGGCGCGCGCCTGATCGCGGCGCTGGCGAACACCGAGCCGCTCACCTCCGAGGAGCGCCGCTCCCGCGACGGTCTGCGCTCGCGCCAGGTGACGCTGCGCTGATTCTCGCGCATCGGTCCGCCGCACCCGGATCCGGGTGCTGAGCGGGCGATCTCCGGGCCGTTTGCCGGTTGGTTGCGACCACCAGATCGGAAGAGCGTCGGGGAGGGAAAGAGTGTTGGTGGGATTGTGGAGA
>NZ_JBEXUS010000044.1:0-65953 GCF_040614455.1 Nocardia sp. NPDC005978 | reverse complement strand
GGCACTGACATTCATCGACACACTATTGAGTTCTCAAAGAACACACGCACACGGAACTTCGCGGGCTCTTTGTCCCGGTCGGTCTCCGTGGCTGCTTACATAGCTTAGCTCCTACCTCGCAGCAGAACCAAATCCGCTGGTCAGTTGAGCTAATGTGATCATCAGGCGCTCCTCGTACAACCTCGTTTCCCAGGCCCTTGGGGCTCCGGGTCGGTGTCCGTGTCGCTCTGACTTGGATAAAGTTACGTGTCACTACGAATGAAGTCAAATCGGCTGGTCAGAGGCGCGTGTCGCGCGAAAACAGGCGGCGGGACGCACTCGCCCGGGCCGCGGACCCGGAAAAGTTCGTGCGAATCGTGCAATCCTCGCGAATGGGCTTACCGATGCGCGTGCAGCGCGCACCCTGGGAGATGTGTACGTCTGCGATTCGTCGATCACGAGTGGCATTGTCGGTGAGTTCGCGGAGCGACTGTCCGACTCGGCCGATACGCGCTGGCGGGTGAGCTGGTTGCCCGGGCAAGTGTTCACGCGTGAGCAGGCGATGGCCGCGATCGAGTTGGTCGAACTCCTCTACGACCCCGCCCGGGCGAACGACACCGAACTACAGGCGAGCGTCGCGGCGGCCGCGACGACGCTCGGCATCCGCCCCATAGACGCGGCCGCCACGCTGTCCCAGCGGCACCCCAACCGCTGACGGAACGCACTCGACGGGCCGGCGACTCCCGGACAGCGAAGGACCCCCGGTCCGGAAACCGAGGGTCCTCGCGAATGCCGTTCCGGCGGTTGCCGTTTCAGGACATCAGAGCCCGGCGCGCTCGATGAACGTCATGACCGCCGCCTTGTCCTTGAACCCGGTGACGGCGATGTACAGGTTGGTCGAGGGGTTGAAGTACTCCATCGTGCCGCTGACGCTCTTGTCGTTGAAGCGGATCAACTTGCCGCCCTGCTCGGTGAGCCGATCGGGAAACTGCTTACGCCACAGCGCGGGCAGCTTGGACGGATCGGTGCTGATGTGCGCGAGCACCGCACGATCCTTGGAGGCGCCGTCGGTCAGACCGGCGATGAGCGCGTCCTTCTGCCCGATGTTGAAATCGGCGCCGGTGTCGAAGGCGTCGTCGTCGGTGTACCCGGGTTTGGTGGTGCGGTTGAAGTTCGGGGCCACCGCCGAGCGCAGCGCCGCGGGCATGGCGTCGAGAATCGGCTGCACCTCGGCCGGCACCGCGGCGGCGGCCTTCGTGCTGGTGGTCGTGGTCGACTTCCCGGTGGTGGTCGTCTTCGAGGACTCGGTGGTGGCCGCGGGCGCGGCGGTCGTGGTGGGTTTCGCCGCGGTGGTGTCGGAGTCGTCGTCACCACCGGCTACCACCACGATCACGCCGATCAGAATCGCGAGGACCGCGACGGCGGCCACGCCGATCAGCACCACCGGCGGCTTCCCGCCGGGCGTGCCCTGCGGGTTCGGCGGCGGCTGCTGTCCCCACTGCGGTTGCTGCTGTTGCGGTGGCGCCCACTGCTGACCGTGCGGCTGCTGTGGCTGCCCGCCCGGGCCCGGCTGTCCCTGCCACTGCTGCGGACCACCCTGCCCCTGCGGCGAAAACCCCTGCGGCGGTGGCGATTGCGGCGGGAACTGCTGTCGCGGTTGTCCGCCGTGGTTCGGCGGGACCTGCCCATACGGACCGGAATTGCCCGGGCCGGGGCCCTGCGGTGGATAGGTCATGAGGTCTCCCCTCCTCTGTTCGAGCCAACTCCCCAGGCTCGACGTCCGGCCGGAGCGTACCCGCGTATCCGGCCCGCCACCACGCGGAAAGCCGGTCCACCACACGGTGAACCGGCTTTCGGAACGTGAAACTCGGAAGGTCAGCGCACGTTGTCGGTGCACTGCGAGACGACGAGGATGCCGGGCCCGCCCGAGGCGCTCATCGACGAGGGCCGGTAGGCAGCCTGCAGGGCCGCGCGCTCGGCATCGAAACGGGTCGCGCCGGTCCCCCGGAAGTAGGAGGGGTTCGAACCCGAGCTCTTCGCGATCGCGCCGCACCCGTCGACGAACCGAACCTCGACGGTGCAGTGCGCGTAACCGCACTCGCTCACCGCGTCCCAATCCGACTCCTGCCAGTTGGGGTAGTTGTAGGCGGTGCCCCAGGTCTCGGTGCCGTCGTCCCACTGCCCCAGCGCGATCGAGCCGTAGTAGCGCCCGTCCGGCCCCGGCTCGGCGCTCGCCGTCCCGGCGCCCGTAACCACACCCGCCGTCAACGCGACAGCGGCCATACCCAGGGCAACCTTGCCCATTGCGAACATCGTGAAAACTCCCCATCGAATTGGCTTCGTTTTGAAACCAGTTACAGATCCTGGCGATTCGATGCCCGATTTGTCCAATCAGTTCCCGAACCCCGACAGCAGCAGATCACAGGGCACCGACAACACATTCCATTGGCGGCGAACACAACTCACGAGTAACCACAACGCCGAAGGCCGGCCCACCTTTCGGTGGACCGGCCTTCGGTCGTGTGCTGCGAGAACCGCGTCGGTTCGGCGCGGACTATCGATCCGAGGGGATCAGAAGTCCATGCCGCCCATGCCGCCGGTCGGGTCGCCCGCGGGGGCGGCCTTCTCCGGCTTGTCGGCGACGACGGCCTCGGTGGTGAGGAACAGCGCCGCGATGGAGGCGGCGTTCTGCAGGGCGGAGCGGGTGACCTTGACCGGGTCGGCAACGCCGGCGGCCAGCAGGTCGACGTACTCGCCCGAATCGGCGTTCAGGCCGTGGCCGGCGGGAAGGTTCGAGACCTTCTCGGCGACGACGCCCGGCTCGAGGCCGGCGTTGAACGCGATCTGCTTCAGCGGCGCGGACAGCGCGACGCGAACGATGTTCGCACCGGTGGCCTCGTCGCCGGTCAGGGTCAGCTCGTCCAGGGCCGGGGCGGCCTGCACGAGAGCAACGCCACCACCGGCGACGATGCCCTCTTCGACGGCGGCCTTGGCGTTGCGCACGGCATCTTCGATGCGGTGCTTGCGCTCCTTGAGCTCGACCTCGGTGGCGGCGCCGGCCTTGATGACCGCGACGCCGCCGGCCAGCTTGGCCAGCCGCTCCTGCAGCTTCTCACGGTCGTAGTCCGAGTCCGAGTTCTCGATCTCGGAGCGGATCTGCGCCACGCGGCCCTTGATGGCCTCCGGGTCGCCCGCGCCCTCGACGATGGTGGTCTCGTCCTTGGTGATGACGACCTTGCGGGCGGTGCCGAGCAGCTCGATGCCGGCGGTGTCCAGGGACAGGCCGACCTCTTCGCTGATGACCTCGCCACCGGTGAGGATGGCGATATCGGCGAGCATGGCCTTGCGACGGTCACCGAAGCCCGGCGCCTTGACGGCGATGGACTTGAAGGTGCCGCGGATCTTGTTGACCACCAGGGTGGAAAGGGCTTCGCCCTCGACGTCCTCGGCGATGATCAGCAGCGGCTTGCCGGCCTGGATGACCTTCTCCAGCAGCGGCAGGAGGTCCTTGACGGTCGAGATCTTCGAGCCGACGAGCAGGATGTACGGATCCTCGAGGGTCGCTTCCTGACGCTCCGGGTCGGTGACGAAGTAACCCGAGATGTAGCCCTTGTCGAAGCGCATGCCCTCGGTGAGCTCCAGCTGGAGACCGAAGGTGTTGCTCTCCTCGACGGTGATGACGCCTTCCTTGCCGACCTTGTCCATGGCCTCGGCGATCAGATCGCCGATGGACGAGTCGCCGGCCGAGATGCCAGCGGTAGCAGCGATCTGCTCCTTGGTCTCGACCTCCTTGGCGGTCTCCAGCAGGCGCGCGGTGATGGCCGCGACGGCCTTCTCGATGCCGCGCTTCAGGCCCAGCGGGTTCGCGCCGGCCGCGACGTTGCGCAGGCCCTCGCGCACCAGCGCCTGGGCGAGCACGGTGGCGGTGGTGGTGCCGTCGCCAGCGACGTCATCCGTCTTCTTGGCAACTTCCTTGACGAGCTCCGCGCCGATCTTCTCGTACGGATCCTCGAGCTCGATTTCCTTGGCGATGGAGACACCATCGTTGGTGATGGTGGGGGCGCCCCACTTCTTCTCCAGCACGACGTTGCGGCCCTTCGGGCCCAGCGTCACCTTGACAGCGTCGGCCAGGGCGTTCAGACCCCGCTCGAGACCGCGGCGAGCCTCTTCGTCGTACGCAATTGTCTTGGCCATTGCGTTGAGATCCTCCAGATCAGGGGATTGACACGATCTGGCCAGGCTCGGTGCCCGCGACGGACGACCACAAGGGGCCTCACCGTCCCGACCTAGCACTCACAGGTCGGGAGTGCCAAAGCCATTTCTAGCACTCTCCCCCGGGGAGTGCAAGGTCGGGGCAGCGCGAAACGAGGTCTCACTCCAACCTAACCGGGATAGCAGGGGGCGACCCCCGAACCCCGAAACAGACCCGGCGGCCCGGCCCCGGAGGGCGCGGTCCGTGTCTCTACCTGACCAAGCGGTCGTCGACCCGCAGGAGCAGCGCTATCAGAGCGTCCGTGCGACGTTCCTCCGGCGTTCGCGGTTCCCCCTGCTCGACGTCGACGAGTTCGGCGTCATTGAGCAGGAGTTCGGCCTCGATTCGCATGATCGCGCGAATGAAGGCCGGTGCGACATCGGGTGGCAGGTCACCGTTCACTATGTAGCCGCCGTCCGGCGTGTCCTCGGTGGAGACATAGGAGAGCGCGCGCAGCAGATCTGCGCGCGTTTCCCCCGCAACCAGGTCGGAACCTTCGTCGTCCGCCATACGGATATCCTATCGGGCGCGCCCCAGGAGTCACGTGAGGCTGCCCCCGCAACTGCTATTTCACTTCCGGCGCGCCCCCGGTGATCGAGGACAGCAGCGCCTCGACGTCCGCGGACACCGAGTCCTTGTCCAGGCCGAGCCCGGACAGCACGCCGGTCCCGTCCTCCACGTCGAGCAGCGCCAGCAGCAGATGTTCGGTGCCGACGTAGTTGTGGCCCAGCCGAAGTGCCTCGCGGAAGGTCAGCTCGAGGGTCTTCTTGGCCTGAGAGTCGAAGGGAATCAACGCCGCGATCTTGTCCGCGGCGGCGGGCAGCGCGGCGGTGGCGACCCGGCGCACCGCGTCGATGCTGACGCCCTTGGCGATGATGATCTGCACCGCAAGCGATTCCGGCTCCTTCAGCAGACCGAGGATCAGGTGCTCGGGGGTGATTTCGGCATTGCTCGCATCGCGCGCCTCCTCCTGCGCGGCCACCACCACGTGCCGGGCGCGCGGGGTGAAGCGGGCGAAGCCCGCCTGGGGATCGAGGGCGGCGGCCTCGGCGGCGTCACCCGGACCCTTGGGCACGAAGCGCTTCTGGGCGGCCTGTTTGGTGACGCCCATGCTGCCGCCGATATCGGTCCAGGACGCCCCGGAGCGCCGGGCCTGATCGACGAAATGGCCGATCAGGTGGTCTGCGAGTTCACCGAGGTGATTGGCCACGACCACGGCGTCCGAGAGCTGGTCCAGGGCGTTGTCGGGGCGGGCCTTCTTGATGCCGTCGATCAGATCGTCGAGGCGGAAAGGATTCGTCATACGTCAACTGTAGGTTGACCATCTCTCAATGGTCAACCATTAGTTGACGATCAGCGAAAACTTTCCGGTGCTGCCCGCGGGGGCCGTCCCCGCCGCCCGTCAGGGACGAGCCGCCCAGCCCGCGCCGCGCACGATGCCCTCCTTGAACCAGACCGCCGGCCGCCCGGTGACCGCGCGGGCCGTGGGGGTGTCGTCGGGGTTCAGGAACTGGATGACCGCGTCGCGCCGGCCCAGGCTCAGGCACTGGAAGTAGTAGCGGAATTGCCGTGCGGCGGGCTCCTTCCCACGCAGGCGCGCGGTAATGGCCGTGGCCGCGTACTTGCCCGCGGGCAGCGCGGTGGCGCAGGCCATGCGCAGCTCGCGCTCACCCGGACCCGCGACGACGGCGGCGTCGCCGACCGCGTAGATGTCCGGGTGCGCCACGGCGCGCAGGTCGTCGCCGACCAGGACGCGGCCCCGCGCGTCCACCGCCAGACCGGAGCGGGCGGCCACGTCGGGGACCGCGAAACCGGCGGTCCACAGGACCGTGCCGGCGGGCACGTGCGCGCCGTCGACCAGGTCGAGTCCGGTCGGCGTCACCGCGGCCACCTTCGCCCCGGCGTGCACGCGCACCCCGAGCCGGTCGAGCACCGCCCCGATGTGCCCGCGCGCCTTGGCCGAGAGCCAGGCCCCGGGCTCGTCGGCGCTGATCAGCAGCACCTCGAGGTCCGGCCGGGATTCGGCGAGTTCGGTCGCGACCTCGATGCCGGTGGAGCCGCCGCCCACCACCGCGACACGGCCGGACAGCTCCGGCGCCCGCCGCACATCCTCGGGCGTCGCCACCGCGTGGGCGTGCGCCGCGAGGCCCGGCACGCCGCCGGTGTCGGCCACGCTCCCCAGCGCGTAGACGAGCGAGTCGTAGGGCACCGGTTCGGCATCGGCCAGTTCCACCCGTTTCGCCTCCGGGTCGATCCGGGTCGCCCGTGCCTGCGTGAACTCGATTCCCTTGGGCTCCAGCAGTTCTCGAAGATTCCAGCGCGGCACCTCCTGCCCCGCCAGCACCTGGTGCAGCCGCACGCGCTCCACGAGCTCGGCCCGGGCGTCGATCACGGTGACCCGCACGCCTTTCGCCCGCGCGGCCTGCCGCGCCGCCGCCAGCCCCGCGTATCCCGCACCCAAGACGACAATCCGATGTTCCCCGGTCATGGCCGACCCCTTTCGCTGGTCCGATACCACTCAGACGGGACAGCCCCGCGATCCCTGACAACCCGGGCCGTGTGCTGCGTCACGCCGACCGGCCCGCCCCGACCGCACGATGCGGCGGCGGGACCGCGCTGGATTGCCGCGAGGCCGACCGCCGATCGATGCCCGTTCCGATCGAACCGTCAGGCCGGGGGCGCGCCGGTTGCCGATTGATCGGTCCGGGTGAAGTACGCGAGTTTGTCGGGGTTCACGACCAGGCGCAGCGACGCGAAGTGGTCGGGGGCGAACTCGGCGGCGAGCACCAGCAGCACGACCCCGGGCGCGCGGGCGACCAGGG
Organism: Nocardia sp. NPDC005978; assembly: GCF_040614455.1. Taxonomy (NCBI): domain Bacteria; kingdom Bacillati; phylum Actinomycetota; class Actinomycetes; order Mycobacteriales; family Nocardiaceae; genus Nocardia; species Nocardia sp. NPDC005978. Next base: position 58,900 of record NZ_JBEXUS010000044.1, on the reverse strand, counting down.
CCGGTGTGCCGTTGACGTTCTCGATGTCGACGCGCAGGCCCGGAACCGAGAACCGGAACAGGCCGACCAGGTAGCGGGCGACGCGGTCGGGGCCGACGACCGTGCGGCGGGCGGCATTGACCTTGTCGCCGCCGTCGGCGACCGAGGTGATGTCGGCCGCGAACAGCGCGCCGAGCGATTCCACGTCCCCGGCCTGCGCGGCGATCAGGAACTTCTCGAACAGCGCGCGGGCCTGCGCGGGCGCGGGCTCGAATCGGGGGCGCTCCTGCCGGACGTGCTGTGCCGCGCGGCGATAGAGCTGCTGGGAATTGGATTCGGTGAGGTCCAGCATGTCGGCGATCTCGCGGTGGGCGTACCCGAAGGCCTCGCGCAGGACGAAGACCGCGCGCTCGGCGGGGGTCAGGCGTTCCATCAGGGCCAGCATCGCCAGCGAGACCAGCTCCCGCTGTTCGGCCGACTCCAGCGGGCCGAGTTGGCCGTTGGGGGTCGCGACGGGTTCGGGCAGCCACGGGCCGACGTAGGTCTCGCGGCGGGCACGCGCCGAATCCAGCCAGGTACGGCACAGATTGACCAGGATGGTGGTCAACCACGCTTCGGCGGAACGGATGTCGCCGCGCTGACTCGCGTCCCAGCGCAGGTAGGTCTCCTGCACCGCGTCCTCGGCCTCGCTCGCCGACCCGAGCATGCGATAGCCCAGCGCGAACAGGCGCGGCCGATGTCGTTCGAATTCGGCCAGCCCCTCGGCATCCATCTGCCCGCCCCTCCTCGCGCTACGCGGTCGTTCGGGGACGATACGCCTGCGCCGAGCCCGGGTTCCGGTGACCATCCACACCTGCACACGGTGGCCCGCGCCGCCAACCACGCACCAACGGGCCACCAACGGCTCCGCTGGATTCGGCTGACGCGCCGCGCCGTTGGATCATCGCGCCGGTCGGAAAAGCGCACGTGCGGTGCACCGGGTGTGACACGTGACGCTGGGCAGCGGGGCCGGGAATATGCGACTGCCGAGCCGTCTTCTCGGTGGTCCGGCGATGTGCCGGCAGCGCTTCGCGCACCGGCCACACAGCCGGGTCCAGCGCCCGCCGGTGCTGGAACTCCGCCGAGCAGGGGTGTGCCGCGCCGGGTCCCGCGAGGGCGTCCGACGCGCGGCAACACCGGATTATCGAGCGGTCGCGCCGATCGCGTCGGCCATCACCGCACCGGCCGAATTCGCTTCTCCGCACACGAGCTTGGCGGTGCTGAGCGCGACATTGGGGCTGCCCGCGAACTTGGATCCGGGATTGGCCGCCAGCACCTGCTGGATGACCTGGATCTCGGTGTCGCCGTCGAGCTCACGGAATTCGCCACAGGTTGTCTGGGCGCCGTTGGGCGCGCTGTTCTTCTTGATCACGGTGGTCACCGGGGCGGCGGCCGGCGGCTCCACCGGCGGTGCGGCCGGGGTGGTGACCGCGGTGGCCGTGACCTGGGCCGCGGCGGCGGTGACCGAGGCGCTCTCGGACGTGCTCGCCGCACCCGTGGAAGTGTCCGAACCGCAAGCCGATAGGCCCAGTACCAGCGCGCCCGCCGCGAGGGCACCCACAAAGATCCGCTTCATACCCTGCTTTCCGAACTCTCCGCGATGTCTGCGCGCCGGACCCGCCCGGCGCTCGCAGCAGCGTACCCGGACCCGGCGGTTTCGTGCAGTGGCAGTTCGGAGCCCGCAAATTCCCGGCGATCGGGATCGAGAGCGACCGGAGCGCACCGGATGCCGGCGGCGGGCGACGCCGCCGATGCGCCCGGTCCGGGGGTCAGTTCAGCTGACCCCGCCAATCCGCGGGCACGCGCTCGCGCGGCCCGGGCACGCTCTGCTCCAGCGGATGGTGCTGCGGCGCGACCAGATCCGGGCCGTTGCCGTACATGTCGCCGCTCTCGTAGTTGTAGAACCAGCTCTCCCCCGGCTCGTAACTCTGCGCGAACGGGTGACCCGCGTCCTTGAAGTGCTTGGACGCGTGCTGCGAGGGTGAGCTGTCGCAGCACCCCACGTGCCCGCACTGCGCGCAACGACGCAGATGCAGCCACCAGCCCTGCGCGGCTTCGCATTCCACACACCCCGGGCCGCTGGGCGGGACCGTGGTATCGATGCCCTCGATCTGTTCCGACATCACTGACCTCCTGTTTCGGTGAGCGGCGGTGCCATGTCCTCGGATGCTTCCAGCGGCAGTCGCACGATGAACCGGGTGTCACCCGGCACGGACTGCACCCGGATGTCGCCGTGATGCTTGTTGACCACGATGCGGAACGAGATGTCCAGGCCCAGGCCCGTGCCCTCGCCGACCGGTTTGGTGGTGAAGAACGGTTCGAAGATGCGGGTCCGGATCTCCTCCGGCACACCGGGACCGGTGTCGCCGATCTCCACCGCGACGCATTCGCCGTCGCGGTAGGTGCGCACGGTCAGCGTGCCGCGGCCCGCCATGGCGCCGATCGCGTTGTCGATCAGGTTGGTCCACACCTGATTGAGCTCGGCGGCGTAGCAGGGCACCGGCGGCAGGGCCAGGTCGTACTCCTTGACGACCTCGATGTCGTCACCGAGCTTGCGGCCCAGCATGACCAGCGTGCTGTCGAGGAGTTCGTGGATGTCCACGACCTGGAACGGCGCGCGGTCCATCTGTGAATACTGCTTGGCCGCGTTCACCAGCGTGGAGATCCGCGTGGTGGAGTCGGCGATCTCGTTCATGAGCAGTTCGGTCTCGACCGTGTAGTTGAGCCAGCGGATCGCGCCCTCGAAAACCGGTCCGTCACAGGCGGACAGGGTGCCCTTGACCTTCTCCAGCCAGTCGATGTCGAACCCGGCCTGCACGAAGTTGGCCGCGATGTCCCAGCCGAAGCTGATGCCGTGGTTCTCCAGCCAGTCGCCGAGTTCGTCCTCGCGGTCGGCGGCTTCCAGCGGTGTCAGGATCGGGGCCTTGGCGACCTGGGCGGCGGCCTCCTCCTGCAGCTGCACCAGGTTTTCCAGGGTGGCAGAGTCGAATTTGCCGTGCGCCATCATCTTCAGCTTGTGCCGCATCCCGGCGACGCGTTCGCGCAGCGAGGAGGTGGCGCGCACCGCGGCGGCGGCCGGGTTGTTCAGCTCGTGGGTCAGGCCCGCGGACAGCGAGCCCAGGGCGAGCAGCCGTTCCCGTTGCCCGATGCGCTCATTGGCGTTGCGGTTGCCGAAGAACACTCCTTCGAGCAGGTGGACCGCCATCGGGAACCAGTCCTGCATCATGGCGGAGAAGATCCCGGCGTCGAGCACGAAGAACCGCGACGGCCGGGTGACGTAGAACGAGCCCGAGTAGTGCTGATCGACCTTGTCGCCCATGTACGCCATCCACGCGCCCGAGTAGACGCCGCGGTGGTCGGTGCGAACGAGTTCGATCTCCTCTCCGCCCGACATCTTGGTCAGCCGGACCTCACCGTCCATTAGCACGTAGAAACAGGTGCCCGGATCACCCTCGCGGAAGACCAGACCCGGTTCGAAGCGCTCGACCCGGCCGTCCCGGCACAGCCATGCCAGCTGTTCGTCGTTCAGCTTCTCGAACAGGAACAGTTCGCGTAGTTCGTTCGGATCGCAGATCAGATTCGTTCCCACGGCACTCCTACTGTTTCGCCAGGTAGCGGTGGACCAGCATGACGGCCATCGCGCCTTCGCCCACGGCCGAGGCCACCCGCTTGGCCGATTCCGAGCGGACGTCGCCCGCCACGAAGACCCCGGGCACGCTGGATTCCAGATGGTGCGGCGGGCGCGGCAGCTCCCAGCCCGCCGGGCGCGCGCCGTCGACCATGAGGTCGGGGCCGGCGAGCACGTAGCCCTTGTCGTCGCGGAAGACCACGCCGTCGAGCCAGTCCGTTTCCGGGGCCGCGCCGATGAACAGGAACAGCCGTTCCGCGTCCACCTTCTCCTCGGCCCCGGACGCGTTGTCCCGCACCACCAGGTGCTCGAGGTGATCGTCGCCGTGCGCGGAGACCACCTCGGTCCGGGCGCGCAGTTTGATGTTGGGGATCTGCTCGATCTGCTGGATCAGGTAGTGCGACATCGAATCCACCAGCGATTCCGCCCGCACCAGAATGTGCACCGTGCGCGCGTGCCGGGACAGGTACACCGCCGCCTGTCCCGCGGAGTTCGCGCCGCCGACGATGTAGACGTCCTTGTCCGCGCAGTCCGACGCCGCGGTCATGGCCGAGCCGTAATAGACGCCGCGACCGGTGAATTCGTCCACGCCGGGCGCCGGATGATGCCGGTAGTTCACGCCGGTGGCGATGAGCACGCTGTGCGCGGCGATGCTGCCGCCGTCGGCGAACTTCACCACGCGCGCCGAACCGCACGCCTCCAGCGAGACGACTTCGCGTGCGGTGATGAGCTCGGCGCCGAATTTCACCGCCTGCCGCCTGGCACGGTCGGCCAGCTGCGCGCCGGAGACGCCGTCCGGGAAGCCGAGGTAGTTCTCGATGCGCGAGCTCTGACCGGCTTGACCGCCGGTCGCGGTGCGCTCCACCAGCACCGTGCGCAGGCCCTCGGAGGCGCCGTACAGCGCGGCGCCCAGCCCGGCCGGTCCGCCGCCGACCACGATGAGGTCGTAGAAGTCGCCGGAAGGATCGATGTTCAGCCCGACCGCGGCGGCCAGTTCCGAGTCCGACGGCATCGCCAGGACCTTGCCGTCGGAGTTGATGATGAGCGGGCACTGATCCTCGGTGGCGTCCGCGGCGGCGAGCAGGCGCGCGCCCTCGGGCTCGTCGACCTGGTACCAGCGATACGGCAATTGGTTGCGGGCCAGGAACTCCCGGACCTGCGAGCAGCGGGCGGACCAGCGATGGCCCACGACCTTGGTTTCGGTGACCGGCCGGTGCTCGTCCCCGCGCCACGCCTCGAGCAGGGCGTCGATGACCGGGTAGAGCTTCTCCTCCGGCGGATCCCACGGCTTGAGCAGGTAGTGATCGAGGTCGACGACATTGATGGCCTCGATGGCCGCGTCGGTGTCCGCGTAGGCGGTCAGCAGCACGCGCCGGGCGTAGGGGTGCAGGTCCATGGCCTGCTCGAGGAATTCGACGCCGTTCATGTTCGGCATCCGGTAGTCGGCGATCAATACCGCGACCGGCTGGCCGCGCAGTTTCAGTTCCCGCAGTACCTCGAGGGCATCGGCGCCGGATTCCGCGCGCAGGATGCGATAGTCGGCGCCGTAGCGGCGGCGCAGATCGCGAACCACGGCCCGGGAAACGCCCGGATCGTCGTCCACGCTGAGGATGGCCGGTTTGGCGGCAGCTGGTGAGGTCACCTAACGATTATGCGGCGGGGTGGCAAATTGGCAGGTCGCGACGCCGCCACCGGCTCAGATGCGATGGTGTTGAACAATATCGAGCTCGCTCGGGGTGAGTAGACGTTCCAGCTGCTCCTCGAGGGCCCCGTTGGTCTTGGAGCGGCCCAGGCGGCCGTGGCGCTGCGGTGCGCCGGCGCGGGCTTCGGCGGGGAGGATCGGGACCGTCTTGGTCTTGCGGTGCAGGAGCGAGCGCAGTTTCACGGCCGATCACCTCACGTTTCCGTCGGAAGCAGGTGGCTGTGGTCTGTATTCAGGTCTATCCGACATTCTGCTCCGGCCATTACATTCGGCAGATCGGCAGCACCGGAATGTAATGCACTTGATCTTCAGTGTTCGGATCGCTGTTCGAATCCGCGATCTTGTTCGAAACCTGTTCGATTGCCGCGGGCCACATCGGCCGAACTAGGATGAGCGGTACTGATCGTCACACTCTCGGAGGCAGCGTTGCCGAACAAGTTGGAAGCCACCATCGATATCGCGGCAACGCCCGAGCAGGTGTGGAGCGTCATCTCGGATCTGAAGCGGATGCCCGAGTTCAGCCCGCAGTGCATTCGGATGCAGCCGCTGGGCAAGGTCAAGACCGGCACCTGGACCGTCAATCTGAACAAGGACGGCGCCAAGGTGTGGCCGACCACCTCGCGCATCGTGCGCTTCGAGCCGAATCGGGCGCTGGCGTTCCGCATGACCGAGAACCGCACGATCTGGAGCTACACCCTCGAGCCCACCGCCGAGGGCACCCGCGTGACCCAGCGCCGCGACGTGCCCAATGGCGTCACCTGGATCGTCCGCAAGGTCATCGACACCACCCTCGGCGGTGAAGCGTCGTTCGAGGCGGCCCTGGTCTCGGGCATGAACGAAACCCTCGGCAAGATCAAGAAGTCGGTCGAGAAGTAGTTCTCGATGCGCCCGGCCGCGTGTGTTTTCCCGACCGGCCGGGCCCGGGTGCCCTAGGTTCGGCCTCATGCGACGACGACTTCTGGGTATCTGCGGCGCGGCCACCGGTCTGGCGCTGGTGCTGACCGGCTGTGGCAGTTCGGGTTCCGACGGTGACCGCACGGTCACCGTGGTCGGGAACGGCAAGGTGCAGGGCGTGCCCGATGTGCTCAACGCCGATCTCGGGGCCGAGGTGTCCGCGGCCGATGTGTCCAGCGCCGTGGACGGGGTGAACGCCAAGGCCGCCGCCATGAGCGCGGCCATGGTCACCGCCGGGGCCAAGAAAGAGGACATTCAGACCAGCGAGCTGTCGGTGCAACCCACCTACGGCCCGGAGGGCCGGACCATCACCGGCTACAAGGCCACCAACAACGTGCACATCGCGGTCCGGGATCTGCCCAAGGCGTCGGCGATCCTGGACGCGGCGGTCAAGGCCGGCGGCAACGACACCCGCATCAGCTCGGTGGCCTTCGGCCTGGAGGACAACACCAAACTGCTGTCCGATGCCCGCGCCCGCGCCTTCGACGACGCCAAATCCCGCGCCCAGCAGTACGCGGACCTGGCCGGCGCGAAGCTGAAGGACGTCCGGACCATCAACGAGGGCGGCTCGGGCGGCGACTTCCCGGTCATGCGCGATGCCGCGCCCTCCGCCTCGGGTTTCAGTCTGGAACCGGGCCAGCAGACGGTGACGTTCACCGTCACCGTCGTCTGGGACCTCGGCTGACCCCGCGAAAGGGCAAGCGCTACTTCCAGTTCGGCATCGTCACGACCTGCGCCGCGTAGGACAGGCCCGCGCCGAAGGCGATGAGCAGGGCGGTGCCGCCGGGTTTGGCGTCGCCGTTGCGCAGCAGCGCTTCCATGGCCAGCGGAACCGAGGCGGCCGAGGTGTTGCCGGTCTCCTCGATGTCGTTGGCCAGCGCGCAGTGCTCGGGCAGTTTCAGCACCCGGGCCATGATCTCGATGATCCGGCCGTTGGCCTGGTGCGGGACCATCGCGTCCAGATCGTCCGGCGTCAGGCCCGCCCGCTCGATGGCGTCGCGGCACACCTTCTCCAAAGAGTGCGCGGCCCAGCGGAATACGGCCGTGCCCTCCATGGCGAGATACGGGCGCACGGCGTCGAGGCCCTGCTCGTCGATCTCGCGGAAGAATTCCATCCAGTCCTTGGTCTGGCGGATGGCGTGATGCTGGGTGCCGTCCGAACCCCAGACGGTCGGGCCGATGCCCGGTTCGTCGGAGGCGCCGACCACGACCGCGCCCGCGCCGTCGGCGAACAGGAACGCGGTGCTGCGATCGGCCGGATTGACGGCGTCGGTCAGCCTTTCGACGCCGATGACCAGCACGTTGCGCGCCGTGCCGCCCTTGACCAGATCCGAGGCCACCGCCAGCGCGTGGCAGAAGCCGGCGCAGCCCGCGGAGATGTCGAAGGCCGCGGCGGCCTCGAGTCCCAGCTCGGTGGCGATCTGCGGGGCGGCGGCCGGGGTGAGCAGCAGCCAGGTCGAGGTGGCGACGATGACGGCGTCGATCTCCCCGGCCGCTATCTCGGCGGCTTCGATGGCATCGCGGGCCGCCGCGCTGCTCATGCTGATGATCGTCTCGTCCTCGGACGCGAAGCGGCGGGTGCGGATGCCGGAGCGCGTCCGGATCCATTCGTCGCTGGAGTCGATCGGTCCGGCGACCTCTTCGTTGGTCACCACCCGGGCCGGGCGGTAGACGCCGAGGCCGAGTATCGCGGTGTGCTCTACCCCGCTGATCGAGGCAATTCGAGCAGCCATGGTGCTTCTCCTATGTACTGCGGGTCGATCATGACCTTCATCGGGCCCCCACCCGTGCGGAACGCCGTACACAGCCGGCGCGTAACTGAAACCGCAGACATGAGGCTCCCTCATATTAATCGTGAAAGACTCTCATGGGTGTGGGTTCGATCACAATTCGGACTAGGAGCTGCCCCGGTCACCCCCCGATCGCCCACGGAGGACACGAGTGGTGGACCACCTTCACGTAGTGTGTGAGCGCGGTGCTTTCCGCACCTACCCGCGCATGAAAGAGGAGCTTGTGGCCCGCCGTCCCACCCCGCCCGGCACTCCCGAAACCACCGGACTCGGCCATGTCGCCGATCTCGTCCGCCACGCCATCCCGCCGCTGCACCCGGCCGGTCTGCCCTTCGTGGCGGCCCCGCTGGCGGTAGCCGTGCTGGGTTTCCGGCGTAAGTGGGTGCGCCGCACGGGTCTGTTCGCCGCCGCCGCGACCGCCTCGTTCTTCCGGCACCCGCATCGCGTTCCGCCGAACCGGCCCGGTGTCGTGGTCGCGCCCGCCGACGGCGAGGTCGCACTGGTCGACACGGCCGTTCCCCCCGCGGAATTGAACCTCGGTGATCAGCCGCTGCCCCGGGTGAGCATCTTCCTGTCCGTGCTCGATGTGCACGTGCAGCGCGCGCCCATCGCCGGCAGCGTGGAGAACATCGTCTACAAGAAGGGCCAGTTCCTCTCGGCGGACCTGCCCGAGGCCAGCGATGCCAACGAGCGCAACAGCCTGGTGCTGGTGACCGAGGGCGGTCAGCGCCTGGCGGTCATCCAGATCGCCGGCCTGCTGGCGCGGCGCATCATCTGCGAGCCCAAGGTCGGCGACAAGCTCACCATCGGCGACACCTACGGTCTCATCCGGTTCGGTTCGCGCGTGGACACCTACTTCCCGGCCGGTACGAAACTGCTGGTGGTGCCGGGACAGCGGACCATCGGCGCGGAAACGGTGCTGGCCGAACTGGTTTCGTGATGGAACAACTCGCGCCTGCGCCGATCGAGCGCCGCCGCAATCGCACCGTGCGCCTGCTCCCGAGCATGGTGACCATTCTCGGGCTCTGCTCGGGACTGTCCGCGGTCAAGTTCGCCATGGAGAACAACCTCGCGTTCGCGCTGGCGCTGATCGGCGCGGCCGCGATCTTCGACATGCTGGACGGCCGCATCGCCCGCATGCTCGACGCGACCACCAAGATGGGCGCGGAGCTGGACTCGCTGTCCGACGCGATCGCCTTCGGCGTCGCGCCCGCGCTGGTGCTGTACGTGGCCTTCCTCGAGGCCGACAGCGTCGGCTGGATCGTCGCGCTCATGTTCGCGGTCTGCATGGTGCTGCGCCTGGCCCGGTTCAACACCCTGATGGACGACGACTCCCGGCCCGATTGGCAGCGGGAGTATTTCGTCGGTGTGCCCGCCCCCGCGGGCGCGCTGATCGCGCTGCTGCCCATCGCGCTGTCGGTGCAGTTCGGCGACGGCTGGTGGGACAGCTTCCCGGTGGTCGCGGTCTGGGTCGTGCTGACCGGCCTGCTGTGCGTGAGCACGCTCCCGACGCTGGCCATCAAGTCGGTGTCGGTGGCCCCGCGCACCGCGCCGCTGCTGCTGGTGCTGGTGGCCCTGGCCGCCGCGCTGCTGGTGACCTACCCGCTGATCCTGATGATGGCGCTGGTGGTGCTGTACCTCGGGCACATCCCGTTCGCCGTGCACTCCGCCCGCTGGGTGGCCGCGCGCCCGGAGACCTGGGATCACAAGCCCGCCGAACGCCGCGCGCAGCGCCGGGCACAGCGCCGCCGCCCGATCGCGAGCATGTCCTCGGCGCGCCTGCGCCTGCGCCGCCCCGGCGGAAAGTTGTAGTCCCGAACCCGTTCGGACGCCCACGGTTTCGTGCCCTGTGCAGGGCTCGAACCGTGGGCGTTCGGTTTTCCGGGGCCGACACCCGGCGGTGGCGCGCATATTTCCAGCACAATGGGTGCCGTGCCCGAACTCGCGCTGACCGCCCGGCTCAATTCCGCGCCCACCGACTCCCGGCGAGGCCTGGTCCGACTGCATCCGGAGGCGCTGGCCGCGCTGGGCCTGCGGGAGTGGGACGGCATCGCGCTGGTCGGGGCGCGGCGCACCGCGGCCGTGGTGGCGGTCGCGCCGGCCGGGACCGCGCCCGGCACCGCCCTGCTCGATGACGTGACACTGTCCAACGCGGGGGTGCGCGAGGACGCCACGGTGGTCGTCTCGCCCGTGACCGTCTACGGCGCCCGCCAGATCTCGGTGACGGGTTCGACGCTGGCGACCGCGAGCATCCCGGAGCCGACCCTGCGCCAGGCCCTGCTCGGCAAGGTGGTCACCGTCGGCGACACGGTCTCGCTGGCCCCGCGCGATCTGGGCCCGGGTACCAGCAATTCCGCTGCCACCCAAGCACTCTCGAAGCTGTTCGGTTATGCCTGGACCTCGGAGCTGCTGACCGTGACCGCCACCGATCCCGCCACCGGGCCGGTGAGCGTGCAGCCCAACAGCGCGGTGGTGTGGGGACCGGGTGTGGCGGCCACCGATTCCCCGCGCGCGCTCATGGGCGACGACCAGTCCCAGGCGCCCGACCGCCTCGATCGGCCCGCCGCCGGTCCGCGCGCGGCCTCCCCCGCGCCGGTGTCGGCGGTCGCGGTGGCGGATCTGGCGGGGGTGCAGGCCCAGGCCGCCAAGCTGACCGAATGGCTGAATCTGGCCCTGGACGAGCCGGAGCTGCTCCGGACGCTGGGCGCGTCCTCGCAGCTGGGTGTGCTGGTGACCGGCCCGGCCGGGGTCGGCAAAACCACGCTCGCGCGCGCGGTGACGGGTGCGCGGCGCCTGGTGGAACTGGACGGCCCCTCGGTCGGGGCGACCGAGAGCGGCACCCGGCTGCGCGAGGTCGGCATGGCGGTGAGCGAGATCTGTTCGGGCGCGGGCGGGGTGCTGCTCATCACCGACATCGACGCGCTGCTGCCGGCCGAGCCCGAACCGGTGGCCACCCTCATTCTCGATCAGCTGCGCGCGGCGGTGGCCGCGCCCGCGGTCGCGCTGCTGGCCACGACGGCGCATCCGGCCCGGGTCGACGCCCGGCTGCGGGCCCCGGATCTGTGCGATCGCGAGGTGTCGCTGCCGCTGCCGAACGCGGCGGTGCGCGCCGCGCTGCTGGAGCAGTTGCTGCGCCCGATTCCGGCGGGGGAGCTGAAGCCCGCGGAGATCGCCGCGCGCACACCCGGTTTCGTCGCCTCGGATCTGGCCGCGCTGGTGCGCGAGGCGGCGCTGCGGGCGGCCGCGCGGGCCAGCCGGGAGCAGTCCGAGCCGATGCTGCGGCAGGAGGATCTGACCGGGGCGCTGGAGGTCATCCGCCCGCTGTCGCGGTCCGGGACCGAGGAATTGGCCATCGGCAGTCTGGGTTTGGACGACGTCGGCGACATGGTGGAGACCAAGCAGGCGCTCACCGAGGCGGTGCTGTGGCCGCTGCGGCATCCCGATTCCTTCGCCCGGCTCGGCATCGAGCCGCCGCGCGGGGTGCTGCTGTACGGCCCGCCCGGCTGCGGCAAGACGTTCCTGGTGCGCGCGCTGGCCAGTACCGGTCAGTTGAGCGTGCACGTGGTCAAGGGCGCGGAGCTGATGGACAAGTGGGTCGGCTCCTCCGAGCGCGCGGTGCGGGAATTGTTCCAGCGCGCACGCGATTCCGCGCCTTCGCTGGTGTTCCTGGACGAGGTGGACGCGCTCGCCCCGCGGCGCGGGCAGAGCAGTGATTCGGGGGTGACCGACCGGGTGGTGGCGGCGCTGCTGACCGAGCTCGACGGGGTGGAGCCGCTGCGCGACGTGGTCGTGGTCGCCGCGACGAACCGCCCGGATCTCATCGATCCCGCGCTGACCCGGCCGGGCCGGCTGGAACGGCTGGTGTTCGTGCCGCCGCCCGATGCCGCGGCGCGGGCCGAAATCCTGCGCACGGCGGCCAAATCCGTGCCGCTGGCCGGGGAGGTCGATCTCAAGAAGCTGGCGGTGGAGCTGGAGGGCTACTCGGCGGCCGATTGCGCGGCGCTGTTGCGCGAGGCGGCGCTGTCGGCGATGCGCCGCGATGTGGACGCCTGCGATGTGACGGCTGCGGACATGGCCGCGGCGCGGGCGGCGGTGCGGCCGTCGCTCGATCCGGTTCAGGTGGAATCGCTGCGCGCGTTCGCGGCGCAGCGGGCGGCCTCCGGTTAAATTCGCGAGGTGCCCGGAATAGCGGCCGAATTGTCTGCCGGTCGTGCGGGAATTCGGCCCTCGGGGTTATTCGCGGGGCCGGAGAATCCGATCGGCAAACTAAATAGTTGGGGCGAGTCGGACCGATCGGTACGCCGTGTCACGGTATTTTCTCCCAGGTGAGACCGTATCAGGTAGCCACCGAGACGATCACGGTATTGGTCGCCACCACGGTCGCCGGCCTTTCACTCGCATTGCCGATCGACTTCGGCTGGACGTCGGAGTCTTCGGCGTTGCAACTGGATTTGATGGCCTACAGCCTGCCCAGAGCGGTAGGCGCCGGGGTGTTGGTCGGCATGATCGCCGCGGTGCTCATCACCACGCTCGGCAGCATCGTCACCGCGTGGGGTACCGCCCTCGCGGGGCTGGTGGTGCTGACCGCGAATCACCTCTACGGGCAGGCCGGGGAAGTCACCGCCTCCCTGTCCACGATGAACTTCATCGATTCGCTCGCGGGTGGTCTGGTCCTGGGCGCGCTCGGTTCGGCGGTGCTGCATCATCGTCTGCCCGCGTACGGCTGGACCTTGGGCGTATTGATCAGCGTGCTGCTCGGTTCGGTGAATCCGATGCCGTTCGCGGGCGAGGTGCTGGGCCGGAACTTCCCCAGCGCCTGGGAATCGCTGGATATGCCGCCGCTGTGGATGATCGAGGTGGCGCTGGTGCTGGTCGCCATCGGCACCCTGGCCAATCGCAATCGCGAACCCGCCGAACGGCCTTCGATCGAATTGCCGCTGGCGCCGGTGCTGGCGGCCGTGGTGCTGGTGCTGGTCACCGTGGCGAGCGCGGAATGGCTGTCGCGGCACGGGGACTCCCTCGCCTCGGTCGGGCTGGCGGTGGTCACCACCATGACCACCGCCGTCATCGCGGCCATGCTGCTGCCCGGCCGGGACGGCGAGATCGTGCTGGCGGCGGTGGCATTGAGCGCGGTGGGCTCGGCGGCGCTGGCCGCCGAACTGCCCGGGTGGGCCATCCCGACCGCGGTCGCGGTCGCGGTGCTGGGCATGTGGTACGGCAGCCGCAAGGGTTCGCTCATGATCCTGCTGCTGCTCCTGGTGGTGCTGGGGATGTTCACCGCGATCACCGCGGGCAGCCATCGCGCGTTCTTCACCGTCGGCGGCACCCTGGCGCTGTCCTGGCTGGTCGGGTACGGGCTGACCGCGGCGACACCGCGTTACGTGCCGAGCCGGGTGCTGGGCACGCTCGTGCTGTTCATCCCCTCGGCGGTGCTGGGCCTGCGCGACTATTCCGCGCGCGGTCACTACGCCATGCAGGATTCGAGTCAGGCGGTGGTGTGCACGGTGACCCCGCAGGACGCCTCGGTTCCCGCCTGGACCGGCGTGCTGGTCGCGATCGGCTGCATCGTCGGATTACAGGTGCTGCGCCGCGGCCGCCCGCTCACCGAGAAGCCGGAGTCCGCCGAGGGCGCAGCGGTTTCCACCGACGAGGAGTGAGCCCGCGCGCCGATCAGGCGCGCACTGCCGCCGGCGCGGCGGCGGGGACGGGTGTCTCGGCGAACCAGGCGCGGTAGAACGCCCAGACGTACGCGCCGAACACCCCGAGGATCACGATGCCCGCGGACACCGGGTTCTCGGCGATCGGCACCGACAGGTAGCGATAGGCGATCAGCAGGGCCGCGAACAGCGCCGCGCCGCCGCCGACCAGATTGATCCGGGTCCGGTCCCAGCCGCGTTCGGGCGCGCGCAGCGCCGATTCCACCGCGAGCAGCAGCACCGCACCCGCCACCAGATCGGCGCCGTAGTGGTAGCCGAAGCCGAGGGTCGCGCCGAGGGTGGCCAGCAGCCAGAAGGTGCCGCCCCAGCGCAGCCAGTTCGGGGCGCGCGAACCGTCGGCGTCGCGGCGGGAGTGGATGAAGATCGACAGCGCCCAGGCGGTGTGCAGCGAGGGCATGCAGTTGCGCGGGGTGATGGTGTCGAAGGGCAGCGCGCCCGGCGTGAAGTCGATGGGCGGCACCACATTCGGCCAGTAGTCGCCGAGGGAGAAGGCCTTGCCGTCGACGCCGTACACGAACATGGGCCCGACGACGGGGAAGATCACGTACACGATCGGGCCGACGAGCCCGATCACCAGGAACGTGCGCACCAGGTAGTGCGAGGGCCAGACGCCGGTGCGCTGTACCCGGCGCAGCTGCCAGATGGTCACGATCATGGCGGCGACCGGAAGTTCGATGTAGACCCAGTGCAGTACCGCGTAGAGCACGGGCCCGGCCCATTCCACGAACTGCCCGACCACCCAGGAGGGGTTGCCCAGCGCGTGGTCGACGAGCACCACGTGCTCGTCCAGCACGTCGGGTCCGGCGATCATGGTGAAGTACAGCCAGACCTCGGCGACCTTGCTGGACAACGTGAGCAGGATGCCCAGCGCCGCGGCGTGCAGGGCGTTGGCGCGCTCGACGCCGTGCCAGCGCCAGAACGCCAGCGCCACGATGGCGGTGAGCACGATCACGGGACCGTTGCCCAGGGCCAGCGGTCCGCCGGTGAGGGTGCGCACGGCCTGGTAGGCCAGATCGATGCCGAGGGCCGCGCCGAGCGCGATGCCGCGGCGCCGCCACGAGAGCCCGACCAGGGCCAGGCCGAGTCCGGCCCAGGGCACGGTCACCGAGCGCGGGGTGCCGACGTAGTCGTAGAGCAGGCTCTGCAGGGGGCCGACGAAATCGTTGCGGGATGCGACGACCTGAAGTGCGATGAGCAGCAACAGGATCGCGGTCAGGCCGACGACGATCCGGACACGCCTCGACGGCACCCACATCCGGCCCCCGCCCACCCCACCGCCCGATTCGGGGCGCGGATCGTCGAGCAACACCAAGCCATAGTAAACGTCGCATGAACGGTGCGTTCCATCTGCCCGGGTGCCCGGCGAACGTTCGCGACCGGCCGGGCCGCGAACGCCGGGTGGCGGATCCGGGCCGGGCCGCCGGGGTGGAGCGGCCGCTAGGTGTTCAGTTCCTTGACCAAGGAGTCGACGACCGCGACCAGATCGCCCTGGGCGGCCGCGGCCACCCGGCGCTGGCGCTGGTAGGAGGCCCCGCGCTTGGGAATGTCCGCGACCATGGCGAGTTCGTTCTCACAGCCGAGGCTCTTGGCGGTGGGTTCGAGCCGGTTGAGCAGTTCCATCAGGTCGTCGGTGACCAGGCGCTCGTTGCTCGCGGCGTCGGTGATGATGATCGCGTCCAGACCGTATCGGGCGGCGCGCCACTTGTTCTCCTGCACGTGCCACGGCGGAATGGTCGGCATGGTCTCGCCGGCTTCGACGCGGCGGTCGAGATCGACCACCAGGCAGTGGATCAGCGCGACCAGGGCCGCGAGTTCGGTGCGGCTCGGGGTGCCGTCGCAGACCCGGACCTCGATGGTGCCCCACTTGGGCGCGGGGCGGATGTCCCAGTGCATGCCGCCGATCTGTTCGAACACACCCGTTTTCATCTGGTCGTGTGCGAAACCCTCGAACTGGGACCAGTTTTCGAACTGGAACGGCAGTCCGGCGGTGGGCAACTGCTGGAACATGAGCGCGCGATTGCTGGCGTAGCCGGTGTCCACCCCCGCCCACATGGGCGAGGAGGCCGAGAGCGCGAGCAGATGCGGGTAGGACAGCAGCAGGCTGTTGAGGATCGGGAAGACCTTCTCCGGATGCGAGATCCCGACGTGCACGTGCACGCCCCAGATCAGCATCTGCCGGCCCCACCACTGGGTGCGCTCGATGAGTTCGTCGTAATGCGCACTGCGCGTGAGCTGTTGGGTCGACCACTGGGCGAACGGGTGGGTGCCCGCGCAGAACAGGTCCACGCCGAGTTCGTCCGCGGCCCGGCGCACCACGTCCATGGTGCCGGACAGCTCGTCGACGATCTCGCCCACGGTGTCGTGCTTGCCGGTGACGAGTTCGACGGTGTTCTTCAGCAGCTCCTTGGTGATCTGCGGATGACCGTCCCAGGCCCGCAGGTCACCGCAGGCCTCGAAAACCGCTGCGGCGGTGTTGGACAGATCACGCGTCTGCTTGTCGACGAGTGCGACTTCCCACTCCACGCCGAGCGTGGGCCGGGGCGAACTATTGAAGTGGACCTTCGAACTGCCTGCCCCGGCCATATCTCACCTTGCGTTATGCGATGACGCCGCAAGCGGCCCGTGCACCCGCGTCCCCGGTCGCCTGAGTCTCGGCGTCGGGTCCGGTGGCACCGCCGGGCTGCGTGTAGCGGCTCGGAATATTGCCGAAGTTGTCCGCGCTCGCGTGGATGATCAGGGCCTTGCCCTTGAGCTCCTCCAGCGTGACGGAATCGGTGGTGGTGGTCAGTTTCGCCGTGCCGTCCGACCGCACCGAGAGAGAGGTGAGGTCGCCGCTGGCGGGCTTGGCGTTCTGGTCACCGACCTGCAGGTGGCCGCCCGCGGAGAGGAAATCGCCCGCGGGGCCGCCGGTGGGCGCGACGGAGTTCGCCTCGCACTTGCCGATCTGGTGGAAGTGCACGCCGTGGAAACCGGGCTTGAGGCCGCGGGCCTCGACGGTGATCTCCAGGTGTCCGCCGACCTTGCCGATGGTGACGGTGCCGACGGCCTGGCCGTTGGAGTCCTTCAGCGTGGAGCTGACGGATTCGGTGGCAGGCGCGCCGCCGTGGTCACCGCCGCCGCCGTGTCCGCCGGTGTCGCCGGCGGGCGCGGGGGAACTGGTGAAGACCGGCGGGGTCGTCCCCTTGACGTCACTCGATTCCTGGCTGGCGGTGCAGCCTGCGAGAGCGAACGCCGCGACCGCGAGCACGGGGGTCACAGTCCGCCAGGACGGGCGACGAGTTGTGGACGGGGCCATCGGGGGAACTCCTTTACGAGTCCGAGTTTACGGAAAGCTGGGTGAACATGATTGCCACTCGGTCAAGATGATGCCAGAGGCGTGACCTCTGCCCGCGCAGGGGCTGGCCGGGTGTTCACTCGGTCGCCGTGCGCGCGTGCCGTCTCCCGCGAGAGCTGCTCAGTTGCCCGTGACGATGATGATGATTCCCGTGGGCGACGCCGACAAACCCGGAATGCGCGGTTCGGCGGTCGCGCCGATCTCGCTCGCGATGGCCAGCGCGGTGGCCTTCTCGGCGGGCGAACTCCCGTAGTACACCGTGGTATTGGGGATGGAACCGGCGCCGTAGTTGCCGGTCTCGGCGACATTCCAGCCGCCCGCGGTGAGCTGGTTCGCGGTCTTGGCGGCCAGTCCGGCGACCATGCTGTTGTTGTAAACCCGTACGGGGATCGACTTGTCGACCGCGCCGCCCGCGGGCGCGGTGGTGGTGACCGGCGGCGGGGTGGTCACCGGCGCGGTGGTCTCCGGGGTGGTCGCCGGCGCCGGCGGCGTGATCGTGACCGGCGGCACCGCGGACGAAAGATTAGGCGCCACAGTGGCACTCGGCACGACCGTGGTGGTCTCGGGTGCGGCGTCGGTGGTCTCGGAGTCCGAACTCGACAACGACATCGCGCCCAGTCCGGCGAACACAATGGCCAGCGCGATCAGCACCATGGCCAGAGCCCGCAGCGGCGGACCGCCGGCCGGCGTATTCGGATTGCTCACGATGTGGAGCCTAATCGTTGGGGGCGCTCATCGCCGGTATCGGGCAAGCCTGTATCGGGACCGACCGTAGCGGCACCGCCTGCGCCGGCGGCGGTGAAATCCGAATCCCGGTTCACACCTGGAATCCGAGACGGCGTGCGGCTCTGGTCTTCTGGCGACTCGCGCGCAACCGCCGCAGTCGCTTCACCAGCATGGGGTCCGCGGCGATGGCCTCGGGCTTGTCGACGACCGCGTTCAGCACCTGGTAGTAGCGGGTGGGCGAGAGATCGAAGAGTTCGCGGATCGCTTCCTCTTTGGCCCCCGCGTACTTCCACCATTTGCGCTCGAAATCCAGGATGTCGAGCTCGCGTCGCGAGAGGCCGTGCGCGCCATCCGCTTCGGGGGCGATACCGCTGGCCGCGATGTCCGCGCTGACGGAAGGGCCTTCCCCGCTAGCGGAAATGTCCCGTGCCGCTGCGCTGTCCATAGTGCTCCCTCGCCGAGTGGTCACCAGACGAATATGGTGCTTGTACGTCGCCGCCCATTCAACCACGCGGCCGGGGGTTCCCAGCGCGTACTGCTCGGCGTGTTTCTGTGATTCAACCCCGGCGTGTCGCTCCCGGAATCGATCCGTCTGGTTTGCCGGAAAGCATCCCTCGAGCCACCGACAACAGGTCCCGAACGCGGCGCGGCAACCACCCAGTACTGTGTGTGACATGGCTATTCTCCCGATCGTCATCGTCGGCGACCCGGTTCTGCACAACCCGACCGAGAAGGTCACGCAGACCCCCGAGGAACTGGCCGAGCTGATCGCGGACATGTTCGACACCCTCGATGCCGCGCACGGCGTCGGCCTGGCCGCGAATCAGGTCGGGGTGCCGCTGCGACTGTTCGTCTACGACTGCCCCGACGAGGGCCCGGACGGCGCCATGGTGCGCCGCCGCGGCGTGGTCGTGAATCCGGTGCTGGAGACCTCCGAGATTCCCGAGACCATGCCCGATCCCGATGACGACGAGGAGGGCTGTCTCTCGGTACCGGGCAAGCAGTTCCCCACCGGTCGCGCCACCTGGGCCAAGGTCACCGGCACCGACGAGCGCGGCGAGCCGGTCGAGATCGAGGGCTCGGGTTTCTTCGCCCGCATGCTGCAGCACGAGGTCGGTCACCTCGACGGCTTCCTGTACGTCGACGTGCTCATCGGCCGTCATGCCCGCGCCGCCAAGAAAGTGATCAAGCGCGCGGGCTGGGGCAAGCCCGGCGACAGCTGGGTGCCGGGCACCGTGCCGGACCCCTTCGGGCATGACGACTGATTCCGGGCCGTCCGCCGGGGAGCATCCCGCCGACGCACCGCTGCCACCACTCGGACGCCGGGTGGTGGTGCGCTATCGGCTGCCCGAGGGGTACCCCCAGCCGCTCACCGATGTGATCGGCGAGCTGACCGCGACCGATCCGCTGACCGTGCGCACCGCCGACGGCCAGGTGGTCTCGGTCGCCCGGGACCGGGTCGTGGCCTGGAAGGAACTGGGCCCCAGGCCCATTCGGACGAGTGAGATCCGCGCACTGGAGGCCGCCGCCGCCGACGGCTGGCCCGGATCGCAGCGCGCCTGGATCGACGGCTGGCTGCTGCGCGGCGGGCAGGGCTACACCGCCCGCGCCAATTCCGCTGTGCCGCTGGGCAGTTCCGGCAATCCGGCGCTGGCTTCGGCGGAGACGCTGCACCGCATCGGCGAGTGGTACACCGCGCACGGGCTGCCGCTGCAACTGGTGCTGCCCGATCGGCTGGCCCCGGTGCCCCTGGACTGGCGGAGCTGGGGCGAGACGGTGGTGCTGGCCCTGGACATCGAGACGTTCGTGCTGCCGCCGGGCGTGCCCATGGTGCGCATCGCCGCCGAACCCGACGGCGGCTGGCTCTCGGTGCACCGGCATCGCGGCGGGGACGCCGGCATCGGCAGGCCCCCGGTGGTGGAGGTGCTGACCGCGGTGCGCGACGGTGAATTGGGTTTCGCCACCCTGGGTCTGCCCACGCCCCTGGCCATCGGCCGGGCGGCGGTGACCACCGCCCCGGACGGGCGGCGCTGGGTCGGGCTGAGCTGCGTGGCGGTCGCGGACGGGCATCGCAGGCACGGGCTCGGTTCGCTGGTGTGCGCCGAGCTCATCCGGTGGGGTCATGCGCGGGGGGCGACCCACGCCTATGTTCAGGTGGCGGCGGAGAACACGGCCGGGCTGGCGCTGTACCGCGAGATGGGGTTCCTGGACCACCATCGCTACCGGTACGCCGCGCCCTGATCCCGGGCGCACTCCCCCGCCGGGCCGCGGCCCGGTGTGAACCGGCGTTTTCCGAAAGACACCCGTATCGAAAGGCTTTGCTGTGCGGCTCGCGACCTGGAACGTGAATTCGATTCGCTCCCGGCAGGATCGGGTGCTGGCCTGGCTCGATCGCAACGACATCGACGTGCTCGCCATGCAGGAGACCAAGTGCAAGGACGAGCAGTTCCCGTTCGAGGCGTTCGAGGCGGCCGGGTACGAGGTCGCGCACGTGGGGCACAGCCAGTGGAACGGGGTGGCGATCGCCTCGCGGATCGGGCTGGACGACGTGGAGATCAATTTCCCGGAGCAGCCCGGCTTCGACAAGGACGCGGGTGAGTCGCTGCTGAGCACGCCGGTCGTCGAGGCGCGGGCGCTTGGCGCGACCTGCGGCGGGGTGCGGGTGTGGAGCCTGTACGTGCCGAACGGGCGCGCCCTGGCCGATCCGCACTACGAGTACAAGCTGGAATGGCTGGCGGCGCTGCGTGCTTCGGGCGCGCGCTGGCTGGCGGAGCGGCCGGACGCGCAGATCGCGCTGGTCGGTGACTGGAACATCGCCCCGACCGATGCCGACGTGTGGTCGCCGGAGTTCTTCGAGGGCAAGACCCACACCTCCGCGCCGGAGCGGGCGGCGTTCGAGGCCATGGTCGAGACCGGCTACCGCGATGTCATGCGGCCGCTGCACCCGGGTCCCGGCATCTACACCTACTGGGATTACACCCAGCTGCGCTTCCCCCGCAAGGAGGGGATGCGCATCGATTTCATCCTCGGCTCCCCCGCCTTCGCCGCCCGCGTCACCGACGCGAACGTGGACCGCGAGGAGCGAAAGGGCAAGGGCGCCAGCGATCACGCGCCGGTCTTCGCCGACCTCGCGGACTGACACCACTCCGCGTCAGACCGGACGCGCCTTGATCGCGTCGCGCGAGATGAACACGTCGTACGTCCCGTGCACCGCGATCACCGCATTGCCGTTGGCGGACTTGACGAACGGCCTGGTGTACCAGGTCTCGTCCTTCATGTCCTCGAAGAAGTCGCGGTCGCCGCCGTTGAGGAAGATGTGGTTCTGCTTGGTGGCGATGCCGTCCAGGCGCTGCCCGTACAGCCGGGTGACCTTGTAGCCGGCGTTGAAGCCCAGCGCGTTCACCCACGGCTCGAGTTCGACGATGTTGGCCTGCAGCACCCACATGTCGCCCTCGACTTGATATTTCAGCCGCTGCTCGTCGTGCTCCTTGTCCCCGAACAGGGTCAGATCGACGTCGAGCAGATGCTCCTGCCCGGCCACCGGTGTCACCACGATGTGCGCGGCCTTCACCTCCCCCGTGAGTCCGAGGAACATCTGCAGCAGCGTGGTGACCCAAAGGATCACCGCGGCAACGAGAAGCAGCGAGACCGCGCCCATGCCGCGCCCGAGCAGAACTCGGAACCCGACCTGGCGAGCCTTGACGAGCGCGGTACCGATGAGGGCGATCGCCGCGACGACGAGCACCAGCAGCAGGATCTGAATCCAGCCGAATGTCACGGGAAAGACCATGCGGTAGTTGTACCCCGTCAGCGGGGCCCAACACAGCTGGTCACCAACAGAAACAGCGTGTCCCCCGGCAAGCCCCCGGACACGCCGAACTGACACGCACCCGGTAATGAGAAACCCGGATAAGTCACCCCCGAATCCCCCCTCCCCCTACACAATCCGCCCCGTCCCCGGACGACTTCCACTCCACGGGCGTCATTCCCCCACTACGCAATCCGGCCCCGCACCAAAGGTGCGGGGCCGGGAGACCACAGAGAGCTAGAACGCAGCCTCGTCGAGCTTCATGATGTCGTTGTCGACGTTCTCGACGATCGTGCGAACGCCGGCGAGCAGCGGGAGCTTGTTCTTCGCGAACCAGGACGCCACCGCGACCTTGCCGGTGTAGAAGTTCCGATCCTTCTCCGCCGCACCGGCGTCCAGCGCCGCCGCGGCGATGGCGGCCTGCTCCAGCAGCCGCCAGCCGATGACGAGATCGCCCACCGCGTACAGGAACCGGACCGAGCCCAGGCCGACCTTGTACAGCTCCTCCGGGTTCTGCTGCGAAGCCATGAGGAAGCCGGTCAGCGCCGCCGCCATGGCCTGCACGTCGGCCAGGGCGGCGCCGAGCAACCCGCGCTCGACCTTGAAGCGGTCCGGGCCGCTCTCGGCGAAGGTGTTGATCAGGCCCGCGACGTGCCCGAGGGCGACGCCGTTGTCGCGAATGATCTTGCGGAAGAAGAAGTCCTGCGCCTGGATGGCGGTGGTGCCCTCGTACAGCGAGTCGATCTTGCAGTCGCGGATGTACTGCTCGATCGGGTAGTCCTGCAGGTAGCCCGAGCCGCCCAGGGTCTGCAGCGATTCGGTCAGCATCTCGTAGGCGCGGTCGGAGCCGCAGCCCTTGACCAGCGGCAGCAGCAGATCGTTGACCCGCTCGGCGGTTTCGGCGTCGACGCCGTAATTCGCCTGTGCCACATCGGCGTTCTGGTACGAGGCGCAGTACATGTAGAGCGCGCGCAGGCCCTCCGCGTACGCCTTCTGGGTGGCCAGCGACCGGCGCACGTCCGGGTGGTGGGTGATGGTCACGCGCGGCGCGGCCTTGTCGGTCATCTGGGTCAGATCCGCGCCCTGCACGCGCTGCTTGGCGTACTCGAGGGCGTTCAGGTATCCGGTGGACAGCGCGCCGGTGGCCTTGGTGCCCACCATCATCCGCGCGTTCTCGATGACCTTGAACATCTGCGCGATGCCGTTGTGGATGTCGCCGACCAGGTAGCCCACGGCGGGCAGATCCTTGCTGCCGCCGAAGGTGATCTCACAGGTGGGCGAGGACTTGATGCCCATCTTGTGCTCGACGCCGGTGACCAGCGCGCCGTTGCGCGCGCCCAGGGCCATGGTCTGGGGGTCGAACAGGAACTTGGGCACGATGAACAGCGACAGGCCCTTGGTGCCGGGCCCGGCGCCCTCGGGGCGGGCCAGCACCAGGTGCAGGATGTTGTCGGCGGTGTCGCCGACGTCGCCGCCGGAGATGAAGCGCTTGACGCCCTCGATGTGCCAGGTGCCGTCGGGCTGCTGCACGGCCTTGGTGCGGCCCATGCCGACGTCGGAGCCGGCGTCGGGTTCGGTGAGCACCATGGTGCCGCCCCAGCGGTTCTCCCAGGCGTGCGCGCCCCAGCGCTTCTGCTCGTCGGTGCCCTCGTCGAAGATCACCTTGTGCATGAGCGGGCCCATGTTGAAGAAGGAGGCCGAGTTGTTGGCGGCCACGATCATTTCCTGGATGCCCCAGATGAGGGCGTTGGGCGCGGGCACGCCACCCATCTCCTCGGACATGCCGAGCCCGGAGTACCCGGCGTCGTTGACCGCGGCGACGGTCTTGCGCAGCAGGTCGGGAACGGTGATCTCGTACTTGGCCGGGTCGAATTCGACGGGGGTGCGGTCGCCCTCCACGAAGGATTCGGCGACCGGGCCCTCGGCGAGGCGCAGCGCCTCGGTGAGCATGTCGCGGGCGGTCTCGCTGTCGAGATCGCCGTAGGCGCCCTGATCCAGCAGCGCACCGATTCCCAGTACCTCGAACAGATTGAACTCAATGTCTCTCAAGTTCGCCTTGTAATGGGACACGGACTGGCCTCCTAGCCGAAGTTCGAGTTGTCGAAAGAAGGCTGCCGTACGTTCGTTCCGCTACGCAACCGTAGGTAGCAGTACCCCAGGTCACACCGGGTGGCTACCGCACAGCGAACGAACCCCGGTTAACCGGGAACCGACCCGAGCAGCCTCGATAGCCGATCGGCCCGACGATTCACGGTTACCGGGCACGGCGGCTCAGGCGGTCGGTTGCGCGGCCCTGCCGTAGCGCTGTTTGGCCTCGGCGGGGGTGACCGTGACCGGATTCACGGGCACGCCCGCGCTCAGGTGCTGACCCAGCAGCCTGCCCGTCATCGGCCCGATGAAATTCTTGGCGACCTTGAGTTCGAGCTTGTCGTTCGCAAGCGCCCGCATGGCCGTGCGCACCGCGGGCGGATATGCCTTGTCCACCACGCCGGGCTGATCGAAACCGCCGGTGCGGCGCATCCACTCGGGCAGCGTGGCGATGGCCGCGGGCGCGACCAGGCGGCTGCCCGACCACAGCTTGAAGCCCTTGTCGCGCGGGGTGAAGAGCAGGTAGTGCATGCCCTCCCAGGCCCGCTCGGAGCAGGACAGCTTAGGGCGCACGCGCGCGAAGTATTCGCGCACCTCGGCGCGCGAGGTGGGCACGTCGGCGGGTCTGCAGGTCTGCAACTCGGCCGCGACGACGCATTCGGCCCAGTACCGCCGCTCCTCGTCCTCGCTCAGCGGCCCCGGCCCGTACATCTCGTAGCACTTGAGCACCGAATGCCAGCCGGTGACGTGGATCCACAGCTGCGAGTCGGGATTGTTTGCGCTGTAGCGCTTTCCGCCGATCGGCTCGATGCCGGTGGCCTTGGCGTGCACCCGCATGAGGTGATCGGAGGCCTCGACCGCCATGCGGCTGTCGCCGACGGCGGCGATGAGGAAGTAGGCGAAGGTGTGGTCCAGGCGCCCGCGCGGATCGCTGTAGATGCCGCCCACGTCGGCCACCGCCGCGGTCAGATCCGGATCGAAGTGCTCGAGCACCACCGAGCGCTGGAAGCCGATGAGCGCGGTGGGCGCGGTCCAGACCTTCCAGGTCGGCGAATCCGGGCCGAAGAACCCGTAGTCCACCTCGCGGACGGTGCGCGCGGGGGCGTCGAACTGCGGACGAGAGATCGCTGCCTTCATTGTCGGCCTGCTCCTTTGCAGTATTCCCCGGTGCATTGGGCGAACAGCGCACCGGGAAGCCGTGTTTCATTCATCAACGTAGAATTTGCTGTGTCGGATTTGTCGGGTTAGCGAGTTTGCTTGCGAGTCTCGCAGGGCCGATCAGGGATTCATGGCGTACACGCCCGAAAGACCCCTGACCAGCTTCACGACCGCCTCGAAACGGGCCGGTGACGGCGCCGGACGCCGCACGAGATCCAGGGCGCGGGTCTGCTGCGCCTTGGTCGCGGAGGGTTTGCCGTGCAGGGTCACCGCGTGCCCGGAGACATCGCGCACGAACAGATCGAAGAGCTGATCCAGCACCGCCGGATCGGTGCCCTCGATCTCGGCCTGCTCGAGGATCAGCTGGGCGTAGGGAATCACGGTGAAGAGCTCGCCGAGCCCGAACAGGAAGTCCACGTCGGCCTGTTGCGCGGCGGTCGGGGTGGCCACCGCGAGCAGGGTCTGCAGCGCCTGCGCCTGCTCCAGGAACACCGCCACGTTCGGGACGTGGGCGAAGCGGCGGAAGATCGGCCGCCAGTCCTGGAAGCGGATCCGGCCCAGACCGCTGCTCGGGCCCTGCCGGAACAGGAACTCGTCATCGGCGGAGTCGCGGCGGGTCGGCACGGGAGCGTATGCGGCGCTGTCGAATTCGGACTTCAGCCGCGGCACTGCCTTGCTCGCGGGCCCGGTCGCGCGGCGGCTGGTCCAGCTCAGCGCGTCGGATACGCCGCGCACCAGTCCCTTCGGCGCGGCGCCGGCGCCGGGCAGGTAGCGCAGCGCGGCCAATCCGGCGTCGGCGGGGTGGAACATGTAGTTGGGCATGAACTTCAGCGACAGGGCCATGTTCACGTGCACCGTGCCCTCCAGGCGCGGCAACCCGAACATGGGCGGCAG
The DNA here is from genome assembly GCF_040614455.1 of Nocardia sp. NPDC005978. NCBI lineage: Bacteria > Bacillati > Actinomycetota > Actinomycetes > Mycobacteriales > Nocardiaceae > Nocardia > Nocardia sp. NPDC005978. The sequence goes on along the minus strand of NZ_JBEXUS010000044.1, from coordinate 33,083 downwards.
CGCCATGGAGAAGTAGGTGTCGTTCTCGAAGCCGCGCGCGGCGATGACATCGGCGAGATCCTCGAACAGCTGCTGGCCGTTGCGGGTGACCGACATCTTCTCGATGGCGTTGAACAGCAGGTAGCGGCGGTCGCCGGGACCCGCGGAGCGCATGTAGTCGATGGCGCGCTCGCTGTAGAGCTTCATGCCGATCAGCCGGGCGTAGTTGTCCGCCAGCAGCGCCTTCACCTGGGGGAACTCGGTCACGTTGTGGCCGAACAGCATTCGGTTCTCGGCGTGCGTGACGCCCTCGTACATCGCGTGCTCGCAGGCGCCGACCGCGCCGAAGCCGAGGTTGAACTTGCCGACGTTGACGGTGTTCATGGCGGCGTCGAAGGCGGCGCGGCCGGTGTGCAGGATGTCGGACTCGGCGACCGGGTATTTGTCGAGATCGAAAGCGGCCACGTACATCTGGGAGTCGACGACGTTCTTGCGGAGCTTGTAGTTCTTGTGCCGGGAGTCCGCGGCGAAGAACAGGTAGCCCGAGTACTCCTCGTCGGTCATCTTCCGCAGGAAGTCCGAGCTGTCGATGATGGGTTTGTCCGCGCGCCGGCCGAAGACCGACACCATGCTCGCCTGGTTGCCGTTGCCGATGTAGTACTTGCCGCCGCTGGCGGTGTAGCCCCCGCGCGCCTTGGGCTCGAGCACCATGTCGGTGGAGTAGACGTCCGCGCCGTGGTCCTGCTCGGACAGCCCGAACGCGAAGATCTCCCCGGAGTCCAGATCGGCGGCGGCGCGCGCCTTGGCCTGCGCGTTCGCGCTCTGCCAGATCGGCCCGAGGCCCAGGATGGTGACCTGCCAGACGTACCAGTACTGCATTCCGTAGAAGCCCAGGATCTTGCTCATCATGGCGATGCGCGCGGTGTCCCAGCGCTTGTTCGGGTCGCCGTTCGCCTCGGCCGCCGGGGTCAGGAAGGTGGCGAAGACCCGCTCCCGCTTGATGAAGTCGAGGAACTCCGAGTACCAGACGCGATCGCGCGCGTCCGCCAGCAGACGCGCCTTGCCCCGGGCCTCGAACCACTCGACCGTGGCGCGCAGCAGCCGGCGGGTCTCGGCGTCGAATTCCGCGAACTCGTGGGTCTTGGGATTGAACAAGGTCTGCGTCATCTCTCGTCTTTCCTCCGGCCGGGGCGTCCGGTGCGCCGCCCCTTTCCTTCGTGAATGTAGCATTTTTATTCGCACGTGTAGGAAATGATCTCGCAACACGACGGGCATCCGAAGGCCACATACCGGACGGCCTGCTCGGGACCGCTCCCGACCTGCTGATCCGTCCCCCGGATTCGCTGCTATGGTCGGTGCTCATGGGCACCGAATCGGCTGTACGACCCCGCCAGCGTGCACGGCATCTGGGGCCCGAACGCCGCCGTCCGCAGGTGCTCGACACCGCGCTCGAGATAGCGGCCGGGGACGGCATCGCCGCGGTCACCATCGCCGCGGTGGCCGATCGGATGAAGGTCACCCGCCCCGTGGTCTACGCCTGCTTCGCCGATCGCGTCGAGCTCATCGAGGCGCTCATCCAGCGCGAGGAATCGCTCATGCTGGCCGGGGTGCTGCAAGCCCTGCCGCGCCGGCGGGTCGAGGCCGACGAGGCGGTGTTCGTCGAGGGCTTCCGCGCGCTGCTGCACGTGGCCACCGCACGCCCCGACGGCTGGCGGCTGCTCTACGGCAATCCCGATCCGGCCGTGGTCAAGTCGTTCGGCCGCGGCCGCGATCTGGCGGTGGAACGCTGCACCCGGCGCCTGCGCCCGACGCTGCGGGCCTGGGGCACCAGCGACGCCGAGCAGAAGCTGCCGGCCCTGGTGGAGCTGTGGGTGTCGGCCGGTGAGGGCGCGGTGCGCACCATGCTCGGCGATCCCGGCGACTGGACCCCGGACACCCTGGGCGAGTTCGTGGGCGCCGCGGTGTTCCGGGCGCTGCGGCACGCCTGAAACGCGGCCCGGCCGGCAATCCGGTGGCTACGATGGGGATCGACCATCAGTCAGCGGGAGACGGCGATGACGTTCTATCGGCAGGTGGGGGTGGTGCCGCCCAAGCGGCATACCCAGCATCGTGATGAGCAGGGCAGGCTCTTCTACGAGGAGCTGATGGGTGAAGAGGGCTTCTCCGGCGACTCCTCGCTGCTCTACCACCGCGGATTGCCGCCCGCCATCGTCGATTCCACCGTCTGGGCGCTGCCCGATCAGCGCACGTTCCCCAATCATCCACTGCGACACCGGCATTTGAAGCTGCACGAGCTGTTTCCCGCCGCCGCGATGGCCGAGACCGACGTGGTGACCGGCCGCCGCCTGATTCTCGGCAATGCCGACGTCCGCATCTCCTACGTGGCCGCCCTGCGCGAATCGCCGCTGTACCGAAACGCCATCGGCGACGAACTGGTCTACATCGAAGCCGGGACCGGCGTGGTGGAGACGGTCTTCGGGGCGCTGCGCGTGCATCCCGGGCACCACGTGCTGCTCCCGCGCGCCACCACCCACCGATGGCTGCCCGACGGACCGGAACCCTTGCGCGCCTACCTGATCGAGGGCGCGGGCCACATCACCCCGCCCCAGCGCTACCTGTCCAGATACGGTCAGCTGCTGGAGCACGCCCCCTACTGCGAACGCGACCTGCACGGCCCCGCCGCACCGCTGCTGGCGACCGGGGCCGACGTCGAGGTGTTCGTCAAGCACCGCCCGGCCGGCGAAGTCGTCGGGACCCGAATGGTCTACGCGCAGCATCCTTTCGACGTCACCGGCTGGGACGGCTGCCTGTACCCGTTCACCTTCGACATCGCCGATTTCGAGCCCATCACCGGCCGCGTGCACCAGCCGCCGCCCGCGCATCAGGCGTTCGCCGGGCAGAACTTCGTGGTCTGCGACTTCGTCCCGCGCAAGGTGGATTACCACCCGCTCTCGATCCCGGTGCCCTACTACCACTCGAACGTGGACTCCGACGAGATCATGTTCTACTGCGGCGGAAATTACGAGGCGCGCAAGGGTTCCGGGATCGGCCAGGGTTCGGTGTCGGTACATCCCGGCGGCTACGCGCACGGCCCGCAGCCCGGGGCCTACGAGCGCAGCATCGGCCTGGAGTTCTTCGACGAACTGGCGGTCATGGTGGACACGTTCCATCCGCTGCAATTGGGTGCGGCGGCCCTGGCCTGCGAGGACCCGGGCTACGCGTGGACCTGGTCGGGGCGCGGCCCCGACTCGGCGTGGATCTGACAGCTCGGATTTCGACGGCAACACAATCGGTGGATCGACAGCGGCGAGTGGGTGGGAAGGTGCAGGGGTCATGAGCAGTCGCGTACGTATCGAGGTGCCCGAGGACTCGGGTTTCGGCCTCGCCCATCTGCCCTACTGCGTCTTCCGCCCGCTCGGCGGCGAGCCGCGGGTGGGCGCGCGGCTGGGTGATTCGGTCATCGATCTCGCGGTGGCGCTGGACGATCCCATGTTCGCCCGCTCCAGCCTGAACGCCTTCATGACGCAGGGACCGCAGTGCTGGCGCGAGGTTCGCGAACGGGTGCGCACGGCGGCCGAGGCCGAATTGCCCGCGGCGGCCGTGCATTCGGTGTCCGCGGTGCGCCTGGAACTACCCGTGGAGATCGGCGACTACGTCGATTTCTACGCCAGTCTCGACCACGCCACCACCATGGGTGAACTGCTGCGCCCGAATGGCGAAGCGCTGCTGCCGAATTGGCGGCATCTGCCGGTCGGCTACCACGGCCGCGCCGGCACCGTGGTGGTGTCCGGCACCGAGATCACGCGCCCCAGCGGGCAATACCGGACCGATTCCGGCGCACCGGATTTCGGCCCGAGCCGGCGGCTGGACATCGAGGCCGAACTGGGATTCCTGGTCGGCGCGGGCTCGCCGCTGGGCAGCCCGGTGCGCACCGCCGATTTCGACGCGCACGTCTTCGGGGTCGCGCTGGTCAACGACTGGTCCGCGCGCGACATCCAGGGCTGGGAGGGGCAGCCGCTGGGCCCCTTCCTGGGCAAGTCGTTCGCGACCACGCTCTCGGCCTGGGTGACCCCGCTGGACGCGTTGAGCGCGGCGCGGATTCCGCTGCCCACGCAGGAGCCGCGCCCGCTGCCCTATCTCGGCGGCGGCGGTGACCTCTGGGGCCTGGACATCGAGGTCCGGATCGACTGGAACGGGCAGCGCGTGTCCGCTCCACCGTTCGACCGCATGTACTGGTCCCCCGCGCAGTTGCTGGCCCATATGACGGTGAACGGGGCCTCGACCCGCACCGGCGATCTGTTCGCCTCGGGCACCATCTCCGGTCCCGCGCGCGAGCAGCGCGGCTCGCTCATGGAGATGAGCCGGGGCGGCAGCGAACCCATCGATCTGAACGGGGTGCGGCGCACGTTCCTCGAGGACGGCGACGAGGTGAGCATCTCCGCCGTCGCCCCGGCGGCGGGCGGCGGCACGCTGAGCCTCGGTGAGGTGCGCGGCCGAATCGCCGGGTGATAGCGGCCCGGCATGGGCATGACCATGGTCACTGGGGATCGCTAGAGCCAGAAGTTGAACGCTACCGTTCCGAAGTCAGAAGACCTCGGAGGGTGCGCGTCAATGTTGACCAGTCTTGCCCGGATCGCCATGGCACGGCCGCGGGCCGTCCTGGTGGCCGCACTGTTGCTGATGATTCTTTGCGGCGGCTTCGGCGCCACCGCGAAGTCGCATATGGTCGGCGGCGGCTACCTCACCGGTGAGCTGGAAGCGGTGCAGGCCAATCAGTTCATGGCCGACAGCTTCCCGGACGGCAACCCGAACATCATCGTGATGATCACCTCCGAGGGCGGGGTGAACAGCCCCGAGTCGCGCGCCGAGGCGCAGCGCATCACCGATCTGCTCACCGCGGACCCCGAAGTGACAGGCGTGCAGTCCTATTGGACCAGCACCGCCGCGCGGCCCGATCTGGCCGCGGGACTGCGCAGCAAGGACAGCAAGCGCGGCCTGATCATGGCGACCCTCGAGGGCACCGACAACGAGGTGCAGATCGCCGCGAACGCCCTGAGCGCCGAGCTCAACGGCGACCGGGACGGCGTGCAGGTCCGCACCGGCGGCATGGCCGGCACCTTCGCCGACATCAACCGCCAGGTGGAGAAGGATCTGCTGGTCTCCGAGGCCATCGCCATCCCGATCACGGCGGTGCTGCTGGTGCTGGTGTTCGGCAGCGTCGTCGCGGCCATGCTGCCGCTGGCGGTGGGACTGTTCGCGATCGCGGCCACGCTCGGCATCCTGCGCCTGCTCACCATGGTCATGGACGTGTCGCTGTTCGCGCTGAACATGACCAGCGCGCTGGGTTTCGCCCTGGCCATCGACTACAGCCTGTTCATCGTGAGCCGGTATCGCGAGGAGATCGCCGCGGGCCGGGATCCCAAGGCCGCCATCGCGCGGGCGGTGCAGACGGCCGGGCGCACCGTGGTGTTCTCCGGTCTGACCGTGGCGCTGGCGCTGGCCGCGCTGGCGGTCTTCCCGCAGCCGTTCTTCAAGTCCTTCGCCTACGCCGGGGTCGCGGTGGTGCTGGCGGCGGTCGCGGCGTCGGTGGTGCTGCTGCCCGCCGCGCTCATGCTGCTCGGCGATCGGATCAACGCGTGGGATCTGCGAAAGCCGGTGCGCCGCCTGCTCGGTCGCGGTGAGAGCGCGCCGAAGGCTCCGCAGGACAGCTTCTGGTACCGCCTGGTGAGCGGGGTCATGCGCCGGGCACTGCCGGTCTCGCTCGTCACCGGCGCGCTGCTGCTGTTCGTCGGATCCCCGTTCCTGTCGGTGCATTTCGGCACCCCCGACGATCGGATGATCGGCACCTTCGCCTCCAGCCGGCAGGTCGGAGACGCGCTGCGCTCGGACTTCAACGCCGACATGGCCTCCAGCGCGGTCGTGGTGCTGCCCGAGTTCCACGGCTCGGCCGAACAGATCGGCGCGTACGCCAAGGCGCTGTCCGCGGTGCCGGGCGTACCCGCGGTGCTCTCCAGCGACGGCGTGTACATGAATTCGGCCAAGATGGCCCCCGGCATCGCCGCGATGGCCGGGCCGCACGGGGCCTACCTGTCGGTGGGCACCACCGTCGCGCCGTATTCGCAGGAGGGCGAGGATCAGCTCGCGGCGCTGCGCGCGGTGCAGGCGCCGGGCCCGGTGCTCTTCGGCGGCGCGGCCGCGCTGAACGAGGACACCATGGACTCGGTGATCGATCGGCTGCCGCTGGCGGGCGCGATCATCGCGATCATCACCCTGATCCTGCTGTTCCTGTTCACCGGCAGCGTGGTGCTGCCGTTCAAGGCGCTCATCCTCAACGCGCTGTCGCTGACCGCCACCTTCGGCGCGATGATCTGGATCTTCGAGGACGGGCACCTGTCCGGGGTGCTCGGGTTCACCCCCACGGGCAGCACCGATCTGTTCATGCCGGTGCTGATGTTCTGCATCGCCTTCGGGATGTCCATGGACTACGAGGTCTTCCTGCTCTCGCGCATTCGCGAGGAGTGGCTGGCCTCGGACCGCACCAGCGCCGCCAACACCCATTCGGTGGCGATGGGCGTGGCCCGCACCGGCCGGATCTTCACCGCGGCAGCGGGTTTGATGGCCGTGGTGCTGCTCGCGGTGGCCACCTCCGAGGTGACCGCGATGAAGCTGTTCGGCATCGGCCTCGCCCTGGCGGTCATCGCCGACGCCACGGTGATCCGCGGTCTGCTGGTCCCGGCCCTGATGCGCCTGATGAGCACCGGCAACTGGTGGGCCCCCAAACCCCTGGCCGCGCTGCACAAGCGGATCGGCCTGGAGGAGGAAGTCCCGGAAGCTGCTGCCGCGCAGCCGGTTCCGGAGCCGGCTCTCGCAAAATAGGCCCCCGGGCAGCCCGCGCACCGGCCCGCGCCGGATCGCGGGCCGCGGCAGTGCACCCGGTGACCCGATAATCCGGGGCAGCGCGGCGAGGGTTCGAAACGATACCTTTCAACTTCATCTCGGCTCCGCCCGGCCGAACCGAAGACACCGAGGTCTCGAATGAACAAGCGCATTGCCGGCATCGCCCTCGCGGGCGCCCTGCTCGTTCCCGCCCAGCTGGCCGCGTCCGCGGCGGCGACCGCCGCCGCACCGCAGGCCGCGAGCCCGATCGGCTCGTCGGACTACGGCTGCACCTCGTCCCAGCCGCCCTCGTGCAACCCGGCGTTCCTGTCGCTGCTGTACTCGCTGCTGTCCGGATCGGGCAGCCTGTCGTCCCAGGGTGTCCCCGCCAAGTAGCAGTGCCCGGCGCGAAGGACGCGGCCCGGCGCATCACGCCCCCGAATACGCGGGCCGACCCGAAAGGATCGGCCCGCGTTGCGTTTTCCGGTACTAGCGCGCGCCCTGCCGGCCGACGTCCACCACGATGACGAAGCGGGTCAGATCCTCCGTGAGGGTGTCCACGCTGTCCGGATCGCCGCCGTCGTCGTGATGGTTCAGCCAGTCGGTGACGAGTTCGAACATGCCGCCGATGGTGGCCAGGCTCAGCGCCAGATCCTGCCGTTCGGTGAGCGCCGCCTGCCGCGGCCACTGGCTCGCCAGGAAGGCCGCCGACCAGCGCCGGTTGCTGCGGCGCTGCGCCTCCACCGCGGGCGAGATGCCGCCCGCCTCCCCGAAAGTCACCTTGGCCAGCCGCGAATCGTCGGCGATGGCGTGCACGAAAGCCTCGACCACCAGCGGTAACCGGTCGCGCCACGCCAGTTCCGCGGTCTCGGCGGCGGCCCGCGCGACGCGCTCCTGGATGTCGTGCGTGATCTGCAACAGCAGCGCGGTGTAGCAGGATTCCTTGCTGTCGAAGTGGTCGTAGAAGCCTTTGGTCCCGACGTACGCCGCCTGACAGATCTGCTCGATCGAGGTGCCCGAATAGCTTTGCCTGGCAAAGAGTTCGGTGGCGGCGGTGAGCAATTGGCGGCGGCGCTGGGCGCTGCGCTCCTCGGCGTCGAGGCCGCGAATACGGCGCCGCACGGGGGTCCGATCCGGTGCCGCGGCTGGGTTGCTGCGGGTCATGCCCACAGATTAGCGGTGAGCGTTTCAGAAAAACATCTTGTTGACAACCGGTCACCGCACCGCGCGGGAAGGCGCGTTCCGCGGACTCCGCGAAACCGCACTTCGGCGGCCGTGCCCGGGGGATTCCCGGGCACGGCCGTCCGGTTTGCGCGGGTATCGGCCGGTCCTCGCGGGTAGGTCTCGCGGGTTCCGGACGCCCGGTAAGGTCGGCTGCGGTAATCACTGCCAACGGGGGCTCGCACCAGCGGGCTGAGAGGACGGCTAGCCGCAAGGCGTCAGGGCCGTCGACCGTATGAACCTGACCGGGTAATGCCGGCGTAGGGAGGATTCTTTTTCATGTCGAATCGTGCCACCGGGACGTCCGCGCCCGTAGACACCGTGACCACCGGCCCCATCCAGGGCAGCGTCAAGCACTACGAACTCGTCGAGTCCGACGGGGTGACGCTGCGCATTCCGGTGCGCCGGGTCAATCTGACCAATGGCGAGCATTTCGACCTGTACGACACCTCGGGCCCGTACACCGACGACAACGCGGTGATCGATCTCGAGGCCGGGCTGCCGCGCACCCGCGACGCCTGGACCAAGCCCGACGTGCCGGGCCCGCGCACGCAGCTGGCGTGGGCGCGCGAAGGGATCATCACCGCGGAGATGCGCTTCATCGCCGCCCGCGAGGGCGTCGAGCCCGAGGTGGTCCGCGAGGAGGTCGCGGCCGGTCGCGCCGTGATCCCGGCGAATCACAATCACCCCGAGTGCGAGCCGATGATCATCGGCAAGAAGTTCCTGGTGAAGATCAACGCCAATATCGGCAACTCGGCCGTGAGCTCCTCGATCTCCGAGGAGGTCGAGAAGATGGTGTGGGCGACCCGGTGGGGCGCGGACAACATCATGGATCTGTCCACCGGCAAGAACATTCACGAGACCCGCGAGTGGATCCTGCGCAACTCCCCCGTCCCGGTCGGCACCGTGCCGATCTACCAGGCACTGGAGAAGGTGAACGGCGATCCCACCAAGCTGACCTGGGAGATCTACCGCGACACCGTGATCGAGCAGGCCGAGCAGGGCGTGGACTACATGACCGTGCACGCGGGCGTGCTGCTGCGCTACGTGCCGCTCACGGCCAAGCGCGTCACCGGCATCGTCTCGCGCGGCGGGTCGATCATGGCCGCCTGGTGTCTGGCGCATCATCAGGAATCGTTCCTGTACACGAACTTCCGTGAACTCTGCGAGATCCTGGCGAAGTACGACATCACCTTCTCCCTGGGTGACGGTCTGCGGCCGGGGTCCATCGCGGACGCCAACGATGAGGCCCAGTTCGCCGAACTGCGCACCCTCGGCGAGCTCACGAAGATCGCCAAATCCTATGGTGTGCAGGTGATGATCGAGGGTTCCGGCCACGTGCCCATGCACAAGATCGTGGAGAACGTGCGGCTCGAGGAGGAGCTGTGCGAGGAGGCCCCGTTCTACACCCTGGGCCCGCTCGCCACCGACATCGCGCCCGCCTACGACCACATCACCTCGGCCATCGGCGCGGCCATCATCGCGCAGGCCGGCACCGCCATGCTCTGCTACGTCACGCCCAAGGAGCACCTGGGCCTGCCGAACCGCGATGACGTGAAGGTCGGCGTCATCACCTACAAGATCGCCGCGCACTCCGCGGATCTGGCCAAGGGCCACCCGCACGCCCAGGACCGCGACGACGCGCTCTCCAAGGCGCGCTTCGAATTCCGCTGGCACGACCAGTTCAACCTGTCGCTGGACCCCGACACCGCCCGGGAGTACCACGACGAGACCATGCCGGCCGAGCCGGCCAAGACCGCGCACTTCTGCTCGATGTGCGGTCCGAAGTTCTGCTCGATGCGGATCTCCGCCGACGTGCGCGAATACGCCGAGAAGCAGGGGCTCACCGACGTGGCCGCCATCGAGGCGGGCATGGCGGAGAAGTCGGCCGAGTTCGCCTCGACCGGCGGCAAGGTGTACCTGCCCGTCGTCTCCTGATCGGCGACACCGATATCGACCGCGGCCCATCGGATTTCACCGGTGGGCCGTTGTCGTTGCCACCGGCCGTGCGCCCACCGGCACGATCCGGCTCAGCGGCGCTGCCAGCGGTGGGCGAACTCGTCCGGGGCGGGTGGCGGGCCGGGCAGGTTGCCGGTGGTGGCGAGTCCGTCCACGAGCAGCGCCAGCACGCGCCGGCGGAGCTGGGCGGTGCGCTCGGGATCGGGCAGGGTGATGGCGGCGCAGGATTCGAGGATCAGGCCCACGTCGGCGACCGTCGCGGCGGGACGCAGCCGGCCCGATTCGTGTGCGCGGCGCAGGATTTCGGAATTGAGCGCGCCGGCTCGCTGGATGTCAGGCAGGATCGAGTCGTCCGGGGTGAAGGTCCCCGCGAGGTGCGTGGTCAGCGAGTGCACGTCCGCGTCCACTACCCGCTCGAGGAAGCCCACGAACCCCCGCCAGCCGTCGGAGTCTTCCAGCGCCGCTTCGGCTTCGGTGTTGTAGCGGCGCAATCCGTCATAGCAGAGGGTGCGCAGTAGATCCTCCTTCCCCGGATAGCGGCGGTACAGGGCGCTGATGCCCACCCCCGCGCGTTCGGCGACCGCGGAGATGGGGGCCTTGGGATCGGCCAGGAACACCTCGCGCGCGGCGGCCAGGATGAGTTCGTCGTTGCGGGCGGCCTGCGCCTTGCGACCGGGCAGTCCGCGCTGAACTGGGGTTTCGGAAACTTTCGGCATGAATCCACAATAGCACTTGAACGGAACGATCTGTTCCGCTATCGTTGGAAACAGAACGAAACATTCCGTTCCAACCGAGGAGATCGACATGAGCAACACCGCCGCCATCAAGCCCTTCCGCATCGACGTCCCCCAGGCCCGGCTGGACGATCTGGCCGATCGGCTGCGCCGGACGGTGTGGCCGCAGGAACTCCCCGGTGTCGCCGACGCCTACGGCGTGCCGAACCAGCGGGTGCGCGAGCTCGCCGAGTACTGGCTGGAGTCCTTCGATTGGCGGGCGCTCGAGGCAAAGCTGAACTCGTACCCGCAGTTCACCACCGAGATCGAGGGCGAGGACATCCACTTCCTGCACATCCGCTCCGAGCGCGCCGACGCGACGCCGGTGATCCTGACCCACGGCTGGCCGGGCTCGATCCTCGAATACCTCGACGTGATCGAACCGCTCACCGCGCCGGCCTCGGACGCCGATCCCGCCTTCCACCTGGTCATCCCGTCGGTGCCCGGCTTCGGGTTCTCCGGCCCCACCCGCAGCACCGGCTGGAGCCGCTACCGCACCGCCCACGCCTGGGTCGAGCTCATGGACCGTCTCGGCTACGAGCAGTACGGCGCGATCGGCAACGACGGCGGCTCGATGATCTCCCCGGAGATGGGCCGCATCGCCCCGGACAAGGTGATCGGAGTCCATGTGACGCAGCTCTTCTCGTTCCCGTCCGGCGATCCGGCCGAGATGGCGGACCTGTCCGAGGAGGACATGGCCGGGCTGGCGATCCTGCAGTGGTTCCACGAGAACAAGATGGCGTTCAACATGCTGCACAGCCAGCAGCCGCAGACCCTGGCGTTCGCGCTCGCCGATTCCCCGGTCGGCCTGCTGGGCTGGAACTCCCAGCTCTTCGGCGAATCCCTGGACGCCGACTTCATCATCGGCAACGTCGCGATCTACTGGCTGACCGGCACCGCGGGTTCCTCGATCCGCTTCTACTACGAGGACGCCCACACCGCCGAGCACCCGCAGGGACCGACCACCGTGCCGACCGCGCTGGCCATGTTCAAGGGTGATTTCCAGTCGATCCGCCGCTTCGCCGAGCGGGATCACAAGAACATCGTGCGCTGGAATTCCTACGACGCGACCTCGGTGCACGGCGGCGGCTCGAACGACGCCGCCGGGCATTACGCCGCCCACGAAGCGCCGGAGGTGCTGATCGCCGACATCCGCGAGTTCTTCGCCCAGCTCGGCTGAGTTGCCCGAGCCCGCAGTTCACGAGACCCGCAACCCTCCGGGGGCGCGGGTCTCGCGCGTTCGCGCACCGCGTTCGGCGGGCGAGCGCCTCTCGCATGTCCGCGAGACGCACGACGATGGTTCCCGGAGCCGTCCGTTGATGTACTGAATTCAGCAAGTTACCAACGGAATTCACCGGGAGAACACAATGCGTATCGCACTTTTCGGAGCCACCGGCACCCTCGGCCGCGTCGTCCTGACCAAGGCTCTCGAGGCCGGTCACGAGGTCACCGCGCTCACCCGCAACGCGGACAACATCACCGTCTCCCACGAGCGGTTGCGCGTGGTGGTCGGCGACGTACTGGATCCGGCGGCGGTGGAGCGGACGGTGCTCGGCCAGGAGGCCGTGCTGGTCTGCCTCGGCGCCGGGCGCAAGGGCGTGGTTCGCGCCGAGGGTACGCGAATCATCATGGCCGCCATGGAGCGCGCGGGCGTGAAGCGGCTCGTCTGCCAGTCCACCCTGGGCGCGGGCGACAGCCACGGCAACCTGAACTTCCTGTGGAAGTACATCCTGTTCGGCCTGCTGCTGCGGCCGGCGATGGCCGACCACAACGTGCAGGAGGACTACGTGCGGGCGTCGAATCTGGACTGGACCATCGTGCGCCCCAGCGCTTTCACCGATGGACCGGCCGAGGGCACCTACCGCCGGAATTTCGGGCCGGACGAGAAGGGGCTGACGCTGAAGATCTCTCGCGCCGACATCGCGGATTTCCTCGTCGAACAGCTCACCGACACCACCTACGTGCGCCGCACGCCCGCCATCTCGAATTGAGTTCGAGATCGGCGATGTGGCCGAGCCGGGGTATCGACCCCCGGCATCGGCGATGGGCAGTGCCGGTCTCCGCTCACGCGCGGCGACCGGCGCGTCCCGCCCCGGGTCAGGCGTGGTCGTGCGCCGCGCCCCAGGACGGGAACGGGTCGGCGTATCCGGCCCAAACCATCGGCCCCGCGGCCATTTCCGCGTCGGTGAGCAGGGCGGAGTTCAGCAGATCGCGCACGTGCGGGCGATCCAGCTTCACCCCGATGAACACGATCTCCTGCCCCGGCGGCATATCCAGCGCCGACCAGTACGCGCCCGCCTCGAAGGTCAGGTTCGGCCCGGCCTGCGACCAGATGGCGGCCAGGTCGGCGCGGGTCGCGAGCCAGAAGAAGCCCTTGCTGCGCAGCAGCCGCTGCATCTGGGCGAGTGCGGTTTCCAGTCGTTCGGGATGGAAGGGCCGGTCGGCGGTGAAGGTGATGCTGCTGATGCCGTATTCCTCGGTCTCGGGCGTATGACTGCCCGCGAGCTCCTCGTCCCAGCCCTCGTACTGCGCCGCGATGTCGGGGTTGTAGCGACCGGTGCCGAGCACCTCGGACAGCTCGACGACCCCGTGCGCGGCGTGCACGATGCGCGCCTGTGGATTGAGCCTGCGCAGCATGGCTTCCACGGTGCCCACCGCGTTGCGGCTCACCAGGTCGGTCTTGTTGAGCACCAGCACATTCGCGAACTCGACCTGATCGACGAGCAGGTCCGCGATGGTCCGCGCGTCACCCTCCCCCGCCTGCATGTCACGGTCCGCGAGGGCCTGTCCCTTGACCACCTCGGCCAGAAAGGTCGAGGCGTCGACCACGGTCACCATGGTGTCCAGCCGCGCCAGCTCCCCCAGGGTGAAACCGTCCTCGAACTCCCACTCGAAGGTCGCCGCCACCGGCATGGGCTCGGAGATCCCGGTCGATTCGATGACGAGCTGGTCGAACCGCCCCTCCCGCGCGAGCTTCCCCACCGACTCGAGCAGATCCTCCCGCAGCGTGCAGCAGATGCACCCGTTGGTCAGCTCGACCAGCTTCTCCTCGGTCCGATCGAGATGCCCCTGCCCCGCGACGAGCGCGGCGTCGATGTTGACCTCGCTCATGTCGTTGACGATGACGGCGACCCGCCGCCCCTCCCGGTTGGCCAGGATGTGGTTGAGCAGGGTGGTCTTACCCGCACCGAGGAAGCCGGAAAGCACGGTCACGGGCAGCGGGGCGGGGGCGGGGGCTGAAGTCATCTTTACATGATAATGATTTTCATTAGCGTTAGAGAGTCGGGGGTGCTCATCGATCCCGCAGCGGTTCACGACACCTCACCTCCCCCGCGCCGCTCACGCAGCTCCAACAGGTAGCGCCGCAGTAGACAGCGCCCGCCCCAGCAGTCCGGCGGGTGCCGGTCCAGCAGATCGTCGATGTCGCGATCGGACATGGCCGCGTACGCACCCGGCCGTGCGTGCCAGGCCGGATGACCGTCCGGTGATTGCGCCGAATCCTGCTGCGGCAGAGCCGTTTCACGGCGTGGATACGGCGATCGAGCGAAATAGGGGTTCGTCACAGCCGATCACACCCCCCGCACGATTCCGGCCCGATGCCTTCCTCGATGCCACCGTCCCCCACCCCCGGCCGCGGGGACGTAGAGATGTCCCCCGCCGCCGATGCTGTCGAGTCGGAGGAATCTGACCTCGCCGTCGGCCCGGATCCCCAGAAACCCCCAGACAGTAACGGCAACGCACAACATAACGAGCCCTACGAGCACGCAAGTCTCCCAAGACATATCGAATCACCCCATTCGAATTCCGCTGCTGCGATATCGGGACGAAGTCGGCGGTTCAGATGCAACTCCACCGCCCGCCGCCTACTCCAGTAGACACCCGAACCAGCTTTTCTGAACCGTTCACAGCGTGATGCAGAACGAATATGATGGGCGCACAGTTTGAACATGCACGTTCTGTGCACGCACGAAATGTGCACGCACACACTGCACCTGAACAGTTCGAAGCACACGCAGATAGCGAGGCTAACGAAATGACAGGATCGACAGTCTCTCGCAGGGCCTTCGGAAACCTCATTCGCGAACTGAGAGACCGCGCCGGAAAGACGCTGCTGGCAGCGGGTTTGGAGGCCGAGGTGTCACGCATGACCATCCAGCGCATGGAGGACGGCTGGGCAACAAAGATCAGCACCATGCAGCTCGGAAGCCTGCTCGACTTCTATGGAGCCGACGCCGGTAGTCGCAGCGAGGCTCTCGCCCTCTGGGGTGAGGTCAGGGAACAGGCGAAAGTCGAAAGGCTGCAAGGAAATTCCAAGGGTTTTTGGAAGTCTTACACCGATCAGATCGCTCCGAACTTCCCGAAGTTTCTTCGTCTGGAGTCCATCGCCGAGTCTGTAATCACGTACCAGCCGACCATGATCCCCGGCTTACTGCAAACACCCGGGTACCGCCGCGCCATCATCTCCATCAACGAACCCGGTTTGTCCGCAGTCGATATGGAGCGCCGCCTCGAGCTAACCAAGAAGCGAAAGCTCGTCCTCGACACAGGATTTCAGCTGGAAGCGTTTATTTCCGAGGCGGTTCTCTGCCATCTGCCGGGCGACTTGGCCGTGATGGCTGACCAGCTCCGAAATCTGGCGGAGATAGGAGGAACGGTGCGGCTCAGGGTGGTTCCGTTCCGAGCCGGGCCTCATCGCGGGCTGACGATGCAAGGCTTCTCCCTGCTGCAGTTCCCCGACAGTACACACGGCATGCCACTGCCCCCGGTCGTATTCGCCGAAGGAGCGCTCGGCAGCACGTTCCATGAGCATGAGGAGGAGCTCTCCGAATATCGCGAGGCGATCGAGAACCTCCGGACGGTAGCGTTGTCCGAGGAGGGTTCCAGAGACCTCATGCTTCGAGTTGCGAAGGAGTACGCGGCGTGAACAAGCCGAATACAGGCGACTGGTACAAGTCCAGCAGGTCCGAAGGCGGCAAGCAGTGCGTGGAGGTCTGCCACGCCGAGGGCCGCACCGGCGTACGCGACAGCAAGGACCCCGGTGGCCCCGAGCTGTGGTTCACGCCCGGCGAGTGGACCGCATTCGTGGACGGAACCACGAACAGCGAGTTCGACTGCCGCTGAACCGGTTCGGCGGGATCCGGCCGCGTCACCCCGCTCGATGCCGTATGTCCCGCTACCGCCGGTTCGGCCGTTTGCGCTCGAGTTTGGTCCAGCCGGTCCAGCCGCGGTCGGCCAGCAGCTCGACCAGCCGGCGGGCAGGTGGGGCGGCGTCGAACGCCAGTGTGTCCAGGAGTCTCGCCAGGGACGGCTCGATCTCACCGCCGACGTAGTCCTCGCCCTGTT
The DNA here is from genome assembly GCF_040614455.1 of Nocardia sp. NPDC005978. NCBI lineage: Bacteria > Bacillati > Actinomycetota > Actinomycetes > Mycobacteriales > Nocardiaceae > Nocardia > Nocardia sp. NPDC005978. Next base: position 16,932 of record NZ_JBEXUS010000044.1, on the reverse strand, counting down.
CGTCGGCCAGCAGCGTGAGGTAAGCGGCCATCTTGTCGACCAGGGCGACCAGCGTCCGGTCGTCGCCGGGGCGGTCGAGGGCATCGCTCAGGGTCAGGTAGAAGTCGATGAGGGGTGTCTCGGCGATCTGCTCGCGCTTGCGGGCGATCAGGACCGGGACCCGCTCGGGTGTGCGGGCGGCCAACGGGATCCAGCCGTCGCGTTCGATCCGGATGATCCGCTCGTCGACGCCCAGCGCCCGCAACCGGTCGAGGAACTCGACCACGTCCACCGGCAGCACCAGGCTGTCGCCGGCCGCCAGGCGGGCGATCCGCTCGCGATGCCGCTGCCGCTGCCGGATCTCGGCCCGCAGCCGCTCGTCGATCTCCGCGATGGCCGCGGTGAACTCCTCCGGGCCGGCCCGCAGCAGCTCTTTCACGCGCGCGAGCGGTACCCCGGCCACGGCGAGAGTCCGGATCTTGATCAGTTCGACGACGGCGCCCGCACCGTACCGGCGGTAGCCCGAGTGGTCTCGTTCCGGTTCCGGCAGCAGCCCTTTGGCGTGGTAGTGCCGCACCGCGCGCACCGTCACCCCGGCGTACGACGCGAGCTCGCCGATCGTCAGCATCGGGCCAGTCTCCCCGAGACGGGAACCGCTAGGGGCTGTCACCCGGTTGACCGAATACGCGTATTCCGGATGATCCGGGCGATGTCCGTGGCGTGGGTGACGACCAGCGCGTGCGTGGCATCGAGCCACGACGTGGAAATATCCGGCCGCTCGCGCACGAGCCGCTCGACGCCGGCCCGCCACAGCCGATTGTGCCGCGGTACCCGCCCCGCGCCGCTGTCACCGGCCATCGAGGTCGACATGATCATGTGGATCGGGCGGTCGATCCTGCAATACCGGTCGAGGATTCCGGGCCCGGCCACATCGATGTCCAGATCGATCCCGGACCGGAGCACGTCCAGCTCGAGATTGAGATCGAGGATTTCCCGCGCGGTGAGACGCACCTGACGCGATGTGCCGCAGGCGGTCTCGCGCTCCGCCGCCAGGTGTTCCCACATCGTGCGCAACTCCGGCAGGTCGGCCGCGGTGATGAACGGTGCGGGTATCGGGTTGGCCCCGTCGATGAGGACCAGCTCCCCGACGGCGTCGGGATGCTCGGCGGCATAGTGCACGATCAGGTCCGCGCCGTACGAGTGGCCCGCGAGCACGGGCGTCTCGGTCAGACCCAGACGTCCCACCTCCGCCATCACGGCGGCGAAATCGCCGAGGAAAGCCTCGAAACAAGGCCGGTCGACCGCCGGGGAAAGGCCGTGGCCCCGCAGGTCGAAGGTCATGACATCGAAGTCACGCCGCAACAGCTCGATGAGTTCGCCCAGCTCGCCCTGTGTCGAGCTCAGACCGGGACAAAAAATAAGGGGTCGCCCGTCGCCCCCGCGCGACACCGGGATCGCGACCCCGTCGCGCCGGACCATGAATTGATCGGTTTCCGTAGCCATGCCGACCATGCTGAATCGTTGACCCAGCGTCAGGGTCAACCATCGGTTCGACATCGAACCACCGCTGATTTCCACTGCCCGGTGACGATGAATGTGCCTCTGCGCCAGCGGGTCTCGCGGGCGTCACCAGATCACGACGTGCAGCTCCGCACAGACGCCCGACCCGATCGGACCAACTCTTCGGTAGATTCGGGTCGTGAGCAAGCTGCGAGAACTGCAATTCAGTGCGGTGACGACATTTCAGCGCTACATCGGCAACCCGGTCGCGGGGCGGCTACCGATTCAGACCTTGCTCGAGACAACGGGGCGCAAGAGCGGTCAGCCCAGGATCACGCCGATCGGGGGCCGCCGGGACGGCAGCTCGTTCTGGCTCGTTTCCGAGTTCGGCGAGAAATCCCAGTACATCCGAAACATTCAGGTGGACAACCGTGTTCGGCTGCGCCTGCGTGGCCGGTGGTACTCCGGCACCGCACACGTGGTGCCCGGCGACGACGCCCGGGCGCGCCTGCGCGCGCTGCCGCGCGCCAACAGCACGGTCGTCCGAGCACTCGGCACCGATCTGCTGTCCGTCCGCATCGATCTGGACTGATCCGCCCACCGCGGCCGGCCCGTCGCTCAGTAGGCCGCGATGGCCGCGTCGAGAGCGGTCTGCAACTCCTCGCGGACCAGGGCGGTGATGTCGGCGGGCTCGGCGGGCAGTTCGCCGACCGGCCTGCGGAAGTAGAAGCTGGCCGACCGGACATCCGCCGTGCTCAGGTGAACGGCGGGATCCGCCCGGGGTCCGTAGCTGAGCCCGAGATTGACCAGCACCGGGTTCGCGCCGAGTTCGCGGGCCCGGCCGACGACGTGGCCGATGCCGCCGCCCAGTTCCTGCACCCGCGTGTGGTCGACGTAGTTGCAGGTCCCCTCGGGAAACAGGGCGATGCTGTCGCCGCGTGCCAGGACCTCCGCGCAGGTGTCGATCAGCCGCCCCGACGCGGCGTTGACCGGGGAGTTGTCATGGTCCCTGCTGCGAAACACGGGCATGGCGCCCATCATGTCGAGCTTGCCCCGCATCTTGGGGTCGGCGAAGACCTCGTGTTTGGCCAGCACCCGGGTGTGCCCGATGACGGGCCGCAGCGGACTGCGCCAGGCCGCCGCGCTCACCGTGTAGGGGTCCTTCTCCGACAGGTGATTGATCGAGATGATCAGCGGCCGCCCCGCGGAGATGAAGTCCCGCAGCTCTTTCCGCGCCCCCTCCGCGTAGCTCACCCGCGGCTGGAAGCGACGCCCGAGCAACCAGTACGCGGCTTTCGCTCCCAACAGATTCTGCCGGTGATCGCGGTAGTAGTCGTACACGGCGTCGAAATTTTCCAGGGCGACCTCGGGCGGTTCCATGCCCACAGCGTATCTCCGGCATACCCCGGCCGGGGATGCCACGGCTACCGCGCCCACGGCACCCACCAGCGCAAAGGCTACCGGCCTACAGCCCCAGGGCCTCTTTGCACGCGGCGATGAACGGATCGATTCCGAGCGGCGCTTCGTTCGCCGGGCCCGGGTTGCCACCGATGAAGGCCGCGCACCCACCGGCCTGCCGCACCTCGGGCCGGAGTTCGGCCGCGTTCTCGGCCAGCCAGTCCACATACGCCCCGTAGGTCATGGTGATGGCCCCGTCCCCGGAATCCACGATCACCGTGTCCCGGTCATACCCCCGCGCCTGCGCGCCCCCGGCTCCGGCGACAACCGCGACGGCCGCGAGCACTCCGGCGACAACCAGCTTCATGAGAATCTCCCCCTTCGATGTCGATCCGGTCGAGAGCGACCGGATCGGCGGCAAACGACGAATCCGCTTGCGGTACAGAAGCTAACAGCACGCACCGACACCCGGACCCTTGGTCGTCGCCGAATTACGCGCGAGGGCCCCAGATCGCAACCACCCTGCCCTCGTAGGGCACCCACTGCACACGGGTCGGAGCTTCGCCGCCGAACGCCGAAGGGGCGACGAAGGCCTTACACCCTTCCAGACTCTGCCCCTGACTCAATGCCCTGAACTCATCCGGCCGCACCGCCGGACATTCCTTTTCCACACCGGATTGCGTGCCGAACCCGGAGTACAGCGGCGGGTTGATGGTCACTTCCCCCAGGCGATTCCGGCCCGCCTCGACAACGAAATGGGTGCCCACGTCGGCGCCGGCAGAAGTACGGGTCAGGCGGTAGCGAACGTAGTAGGGCGTGCCGCTGGTAACCGGGGAATTCGACATCGTGTAAACGAGCCCGTCGAGATCCGAGGTCGTACCCCGCTCGATGCTCAGGACCGCGATTCCCACCGTGCCGTCGATCAGTGACACCGTCACCGATTCCCCGAATTTCAGCTTCTCCGTGACTTCCTGTTCGCATCCCGACAACACGAACGCACACCCCGCGACGACAACCGCGGCGCCACAACGCAACCCACTCATGGTCGGCCATTCTGCCAGCCGAGCGCCGCCTTCCGGCCGAGGCCGGGAAACGCTCGCTATTGCCCGCGGCTCGGGCGGTTCTCGCAGCCGGCGCGACTGCCCGATGCCCCACCCGCAACCTGAAAAATGGGGGCTCGGAACTCACTCGACGGGGTTCGGTGACCTCATTTACGATCTTGATGGCGATCACCGGGTCGCGCTGTTATCCCATGATTGGAATTCCCTTGCTCGTCACGAAGATCGCCGCGGGGCTCGCCACCGCGGTCGCCGCTGTTCTGTTCGCCGCCCCCGCTTCGGCATTGCCGTCGGCAGAGCTCGCACCCATCGCGGGGCCCCACAATTACGGCCCGCTACAGGACGCGCATTTCGGGTTCCTGATCGTCCAGCACGATGGAATTCAGGTGCTTCCCGACCTCATCTCGGATTTCGCGGGCATCGCCGAGGGCGGCCATGCCGTCTGCGAACTACTCACCGACGGCGTGACGAAGCACGATCTGGCCGAGTTTCTGAGCGATGGTCCCGGCGATTTCGGCTCGGCGCTGGCCTTCGTGAACGCCGCCGAGACCGCCTATTGCCCCGGCTGATACCGGCGCGGCGGACCCGTACATGCTCGGGGGACATGAACTGCCAACCCACCGACATCCCGTGCCTAACCGGCACCCACCGCACCCAACCGGCTAACAACACTCCGACGTCAGCAGATGGCACGACTGCACGATGCTCCACCCATCACCTGACGAATGGACACCCGTGAACACACCCGCCCGCGTCGAGCCGTCCCCCAACCCACAGCCCACGGCCACGGACGTGCCGAAGAAGCAGAAGAAACGGGTGTGGCTGGCCGCGCCGGTACTGGCTCTCGCCGTGGCTGCACCCGCATGGAACGGTGCTGCGGCAACGGCCGACGTCGCTCGGCCGGATATCGCGGCCCCCGCATCGACAGTCGCGGCGGGATTCTCCCCGGCCAAGCAGGACATCACCGCCGGCCAGCGCAACGCCATCCGATCTGCCCAGCAGTACCTCGACTACTCCGCCTTCTCTCGCAGCGGTCTGATCAACCAGCTCGAGTACGAGGACTTCTCCACGGCAGACGCAACGTTCGCCGTGGACAGCCTGGATGTGGACTGGAACGAGCAGGCGGCGAAGAGCGCCAAGCAGTACCTCGAGTACACCTCGTTCTCCAGGTCCGGACTGATCGATCAGCTGGTGTACGAGGGCTTTACGCGTGCCCAGGCCGAGCACGGAGCCAATGTCGCCTACTGACACTCTCTTTCGGCGGTAGTACCTGTCCGCGAGGAGCGAGCACTACGGTGCGCGGCCGGCCGCAGTGCTCGCGTGGACGACGCACTCCCTCGCCTACCGGCCGGCGGCCAGCACCGCCGCGAGCCCCCGGCGCAGATCCTCGACGAAATAGCCGGGGACCTCCAGGGACGGGAAATGCCCGCCGGCATCGGGTGCGTTCCAGTGGACTATCCGGCGGAAGCGTTCCTGCGCCCAAGGGCGCGGGCACTTTTCGATATCGTGCGGATACACGCTGAGCGCGGACGGGACCTCGACACGGAGGCCGGGATCGAACGTGTTTATGCCGCCGTGGCTTTCGTAATAGATGCGGGCGGCGGACGCGCCGGTGCGCGTCAGCCAGTACAGGGTCACGTTGTCCAGGAAGCGGTCCAACGAGATCGTCTCGAACGGGCTGTCTTCGGTGTCGGTCCACTCGGCGAACTTGTCGAGGATGAAGGCGAGCAGGCCGACCGGCGAATCGACGAGCGAATAGCCGATCGTTTGTGGCCGATCCGCCTGCAACTTAGCGAACGCCGCACGCGGGCCGGTCCAGAACTCACGGGTCGTCTCGACCCAGGCGCGCTCGGCCGTCGTCAGCCCGTCCATTGTGAGACCGAGCGGCGCCTGCGGGGTCAGCGTATGGATGCCGAGCACGCGCTCCGGGAACCTCGCGCCGAGGACCGTGGTGATCACGCCGCCCCAATCGCCCCCGTGGGCGAGGAACTCGGGGTAGCAGAGCCTGTCCATCAGCTCCACCCAGGCCGACGCGATCTTTCCGATCCCCCACCCGGTGGCGGCCGGCCTGTCGCTGTAGCCGAAGCCCGGCAGCGACGGGATCACGACGTGGAACGCCGGTGCGCCCGCATCCACCGGATCAGCCAATTCGTCTGCCACATCTACGAATTCAGCGATGCTCCCCGGCCACCCGTGCGTCACGATCAGCGGAACGGCGTCGGCGCGCGGCGACCGCCGATGCAGGAAGTGGATACCCACACCGTCTATGACCGTGCGGAATTGGCCGATTCGGCCGAGGCGGTCTTCGAAGGATCGCCAGTCGTACTCGGTACGCCAGTAGTGCACGACATCGACGAGATCGGCGAGCGGAACGCCCTGCGCCCACCGACCGGGACCGGGCCCGGCACCGCGCACCGTCTCGGCCTCCGGCAACCGCGCCGCCGCCAATCGAATTCGCAGATCGTCGAGGTCGGCGTCGGTCGCGCGGGTGTCGAATGGTTGCACGCCGATATGGCCGAGTGCGGGCATGAGACCTCCAGATTCTCGCGGCAACACGTGCGAAGTCGAATCCGGACCGCACTACCCGGCTTTCGCGCCGCTAACGCGCCAATGACAAGCATCACTCCCCGCCGAGCGGATCTCGGGCGGGCCATCTGCCCGATCCGGTGAGGTGTCGAGACCACGAAACCGGGGGCCATCGAACAGCAATGAAACAACAGCGTTTCTTTTAGTCTCACTGCTCATGTTCACCATTGCCCGAGCGGCCGCCTCCGGGCTCGCGCCGCTCGCCGTGCTCGCCGCGCCGCTGTTTCTGTCCCCCGACGCCGCCGCCGAAGTCAGCGCCATCGACATCGAGACGCTCGTGAGCGATATGGGCCGATGCGGCCATGCGAACACGGCCTGCAGCATCTCGGTCACGACCGTCGGCGCGGATCGAGAAGCCCCGGTGACCCTGTCGATCAACGGCGTCGCCCTCGGCCAGCGGACCCCGGCCGTTCACGATCCCAAGGATGGCAGGACCTGGACGTCGTTCAACTGGGTGCCCGACCGCGCGGGCGTCTACGAGGTGACCGCCACCCAGGGCCCCTCGACCCTGACCAGAACCTTCAACGTCTGCCCCACCTACCGAGGCAGCGGCTCCGCGGCGTCCTACACCTGCGATCTGGTGAACACCGGATCCGACAGCGGCTCTTCACCTCTCGCCGTGGCCCTGATCACAGGCTCCGCGAGCCGGTGATCAGCTGACCGTCCGCCGAGATCGGCCGCGGGCCTGCCACCGCGTTCACGTCTCCCTCACGACACGTCGAGTCCCGGATTCGCGGCGATCGACTCGAGCAGCGCCCACGACACCGGCTCGTCGGCCGCGGCGACGGTGGAGGTGACCTCGATCTGCGTCCCGGACGGCCGGGTGACGGTCACGGTGCGCGACCTACGCATCGTGAGCGCCGACGACGCCGGCCCCGATACCCCGTAGCGCGACTCCCGGCTCGCGAGCACCGCACCGTCCGCGAGCCGCCGCGAAGTCGTGCCGTCGTCGGGCGAATCCTGTTGCGGGAGCGACTGTCCGGTCGTGATCTGGATGCTCAGCAGCGCGTCTTCGCCGGGTTCCCCCGTCCGGACCACCTGGCACAGCCCGCCCCAGTCGGCGGGCAGCAGCGCACCCAGCGGGCGGTCGACGCGCAAGCCGTCGAGCGGAATCGCGGCCAGCACGGCGTTCATGCGGCGCGCCCGGGCCTCGTCGATCTCCGGGGAACGATCCAGTCCGGTGATGCACCTGCCGGGCGGATCGGGTGTGCCGGGCGGAATCGGAACGGTCACGCGCAGCCCCGGGGTCGTGACGATCGTGACGAGTTCGTCGACGGTGAGCGGGACGGCCGCCGCGCGGCCGGCGGCCTCGTCGGTGGCATTCGCGCTCGCGACCGTCCCGTCCGGCAGGTAGGCGGTGGCGGTCCGGGACAGAGTGCGAACACGATTCATCTCGTACCAGGTGTCCTGGACATCGACGACCGTGCCGTCGGCCAGGGCGCGCCGCTCGTCGAGAGCGCCCGCGACGCACGGCGGCACCGGCCGGGCGGACTGCCGCACGGCCACCCGCAGCGCGCCCGCGCGGTCGCCGCGCAGCACCGTGGCGCGCGCGTCGGTTTCGCTGCCGAACTCGTCCCGCCGCGAGTCGTCGCCGAGGATCGGCTGGAACACCAGCGAAGCCCGCGGCGAGGCGAAGGCGATCTCGGCATCGGCGGGCAGTGCCGCGCGCAGAGCGTCGGTCATGGCCATCGCCCTGCGCCCGGAGAACCACGGATAGGCCGGGTTGTCGTAGCCCTCCTGGACGCCGAAGACCACGCCGGACAACCCTCCGTCGCGAGGCGGCTCGACGATGTCACACCCTGGAATCCGCACCGGAAACTGCACCGGCGGAGTGACATAGGAGTTGTCGGCTGCCTGCGGCGCACTCTCCGGCGTCGGGCCGAACAACAGCCCCGCAACCCCATAGGCGGCCGCGACGACCACCACACATGTCAGCACCACCTTCCGATGGCTGACGGTCCCGTCCGGGTCTTTTCCCACGTCACGCACTCTGCTACCCGTTCGAGATCGAAGTAAGGTCCGGCCCGCGCTCCTGCGCAGAACCGTCCAGCGCCTTGCCCGGCCACCGCTCTCGCGGACGGCAGGCAAACCACAGCAAACTGTCGAACTCGCACCCCGGCCCGTTACACCGAAGCCCTCCCACCGGAACGGCGAGCCCCGGCTGCCTGGGTGAGCGCCGGGGCCTCGGCCTGCAAGGCGTCGGGGATGGCGGCGAACGCCGCGTGGAGACGGGTGACGAGCGCGGATCGCCCCCCAGCGCCGTCGGCGGCGACCCAGCCGCGCCCGGCGATACTCCAGGCGGTGGTGGTCAGCTCGGCGAGGATGCGGGGGCGCAGATCACCGGCGGCGAGCGCGAGCTTCGCCGAAAGCTGCTCTGTCACTTCTGTTTCCACACCCGAGCGCGCGTAGTCGACATAGCCGAGCAGGCTGGGAGCGGTCAGGATCAGGCCGCGGGTGGCGATGTAGCGCTCATCCCAGTCGTCGGGGAGCGCGGTCGCCGCGTCGGTGAGGACGTCGCGTAGGGCGGTCAGGATCGGACCGGCGAGTTCCCGTGCGGCCAGGAGCTCGAGATACCCGGCCCACAGCTCGGTCTCGGCCTCGACCGCCACCGCCTCCTTGGTCGGGAACTGCCGGAAGAACGTGCTGCGCGAGACCTCCGCCGCCTCGACGAGTTCCTCCACCGTGGTTGCGGCGAAACCCTTCTCGGTGAACAGCGTCAGCGCGGCGTCCGCCAGGGCGCGGCGGGTGCGGATCCGCTTGCGCTCACGCAGCGGCAGGGCGCGGTCGTCCGAAGGCATGGCGCGATCCTAGCGCGAGAAGGATCTCAGGCCCGAAAGAAACTCGGTCCACATTGATACTTGCGCACTTTTGAGACTCAGTGTCAGAATCATTCACGACAGCGAGCACCAACTCGAAAAGCAGGAGATCGCCATGAGCACCACCACCGCCCCGACCACCCTGAACCCCGCGGTCATCGGCCAGGCCGAGAAGCACCACACCGCGGTTCTGGCCCGCGCGCTGGCCGGCACCACCCTCGACGAGAAGCGGTGGATCGTGCTGAACCAGGCCCTCGCCGCAGGTGAACCGGTCGAGCGGGACGCCCACATCGCCCGGGTCGCCGCGATGACCCGGTGGGCAGGCGCCGACGTCGAGACCGCCGTGGACGCACTGCTGGCCGACGCCCTGCTGGCCACCGCACCCGGCGGACTGCTCGAGCCCACCGACACCGGCAAGGCCGTGGTGGGCAAGGTTCGCGCCGAATCCGGCGCGATCGTCAACGCCGCCTACGGCGCGGTCGCACCCGAAGATCTGGCCACCGCGGCCCGCGTCCTGGCCACCATCACCGCCCGCATGGCCGAGGAATTGGCCCGCGCGTGAGTCGAATTCGCCACCGGCCCAGCGCTTTCACGAGCACGGGCCGACGGCGCACGACCACCGCGCCGGGGTTCGCCCGCTCGCGGAGAGAAGGTTTCACGAGATGAACAGCAGAACAACCGCCGTCGGCGCAGCGGTCTCGGTCATCGGTGCGGCATTGCTGCTCGCCGGTTGCGGTGGAACCCCTGCCGAGGACGGGTCGCCCACGAGCAGCATCGCGGCAACCCAATTCGCTTCGGCCCCCGCTACTTTGACGCCCTCGATCATCGGCCAGGCCGAGAAGCACCACACCGCGGTTCTGGCCCGCGCACTGACAGGCACCACCCTGGACGAGAAGCAGTGGATCGTGCTGAATCAGGTCGGCGAGCCGGTCGAGCGGGCCGCCCACATCAACCGGGTCGCCGGATTGACGCGATGGTCGCCCGCCGAAGTCGAAACGGCCCTGGACGCGCTGCTCGCCAAGGCTCTACTGACGAACACACCCGACGGCAGACTCGAACCCACCGCGGCCGGCACGGCCGTGGTGAGCAGGGTTCGCGCCGAATCCGGCGCGATCGTGAACGCCGCCTACAGCGCCGTCGCACCCGAAGACCTGGCCACCGCGGCCCGGGTTCTCACGGCCATCACCGCCCGCATGGGCCAGGAATTGGCTCACGGGTGAACCGAAACGCCATCGTGCACCCACGGCCGAGGTCGGCGCTCGGGCGCAGGATCGCTGGACCCCGCGCTCACATCGGCGGAGTTCCGACACTCCACCCGCGGCGTCCGGCCGGCTGCCGACGAAGCCGGAGCCGGAGCCGGAGCCGGTGGACCTTGGGGCCGTCAGCCCGCCACACGCACGGGTCAGAAGCTGCCCGTGCTGGGCTCTTCGGCATAGGGGTTGCCGGTGTCGTTGCAGCCGTTGGCATTCGGATCCCCAGGCGGGGGCGGCGGGGTGCCGGGCGCGGCGGCGACGGTATTCACCGTGAGGGTTACCGATGCCTCGTTCGCGGTTGCGACGATCGTGTGCGTACCCACGGTCGCCGGAACCCATCGGATCACCTTGTCCACAGCCGGAAACGCCCTGCTCGAGCCGGTCGAGTCCTTGTCACCCGCCCGCCAGTAGGCGGCGAAGCACTGACCGTTGTCGGTGAACACGACCCGGTTGGCGGCGTCCGCACCGCCCTGCCCCGGCATGGGGTTGATGTGATATTCGACCCCGGTCACATAGCCGCCGGGCGGGGGCGACTCCAGGTTCAGGGCGAGCTGGGTGGCGGCGGTCGCGGACGGGGCCATCGCGACCACCATCGTCGCCATGAAAGCCCCTGCGCCCCAAACAATCCGTCGCCTCGGCATACTGTTCGAACTCATCTCTCACTCCGGTTTCCCCCCTGAGATCAGGGTCGCCGAACGCTAACACCCGCAGCTAGTGAAACGTTGCGATTTCAAAAAGCCGCGAGTGTGCGGGACCGATGTCGCACCGATCCGCGACCACCGCCGGGAGATGCCCGGTAACTCCTGTTTCGCCTGCGCGTAGGGTCGCAGGCGTGAATCTCTTGCCACTCACACCCGACGGGCAGACGCCGGTGCGCGCGCTCACCATCGCCGGCACCGACTCCGGCGGCGGGGCCGGCATCCAGGCCGACTCGCGGACCATGGCGCTGTGCGGCGTGCACGCGTGCGTGGCGGTGGCAGCGGTTACCGTGCAGAACACGTTGGGGGTCAGCGGTTTTCACGAGATCCCGCCGGAGATCGTGGCCGCGCAGGTGCGGACAGTGGTGAGCGACATCGGGATCGGCGCGACCAAGACCGGGATGCTCGCCTCGACCGGGATCATCGAGGCCGTCGCCGCGGTCTGCCAGGAGGTGGGCATCGGGCAGGCCGGTGCGATTCCGCTGGTCGTGGACCCGGTCGCGGCCTCCATGCACGGGGATCCGCTGCTGCACGCCTCCGCGCTGGACGCCCTGCGCGACACCCTGATCCCGCTCGCGACCGTCATCACCCCGAACCTCGACGAGGTGCGCCTGCTCACCGGCATCGAGGTCGTCGACGACCCGACCGCGCGCAAGGCCGCCGTCGCGCTGCACGCGCTCGGCCCGCAGTGGGCCATCGTCAAGGGCGGGCACCTGCGCACCTCCGCGGTCAGCACCGATCTGCTCTTCGACGGCGACACCTTCCACGAACTCACCGCCCCGCGCATCGCCACCGGCAACGACCACGGCGGCGGCGACACCCTGGCGGCCGCCATGACCTGCGCTCTCGCCCACGGCTATTCGGTCCCCGAAGCCTTCGCCTTCGCCAAGGAGTGGACCCGCCGCAGCCTGGCCGCGTCCTACGACCTCGGCGCGGGCCACGGCCCGGTCTCCCCGCTGTGGCGCCTGCACACCGACCCGCACGGCAACGAGATCTAACCGGCGTCACCTACTCCCGGACCGCCCGCACAGCCGTGAACACCCGGGCTCCCAGGAACCTCCCAGCTGTGACGCAGGGTCGGCCCAGTGTGGTCCACCAGGTTGGTGATCATGACCGACACAGCGACCGCCGTCCGGGCGGCGGAACCAGCAGGGGCAGTGACCGCGCCCGTCGTGGACGTGGTCGTGCCCGTGTACAACGAAGAGCGCGATCTCGGGCCGTGCGTGCGCAGGCTGCGCGAATTCCTGGACCGCAGCTTCCCGTTCACGGCGCGAATCACCATCGCGGACAACGCGTCCACCGACTCCACCCTCCGGGTGGCCGCGCATCTCGCGCGGGAACTGGCCGGCGTGCGCGTGGTGCACCTGGACCGCAAGGGGCGCGGCCGGGCGCTGCGCCAGGTGTGGCTGGACTCGGACGCACAGGTCGTCGCCTACATGGACGTCGACCTCTCCACGGATCTGAACGCCCTGCTGCCGCTGGTCGCGCCGCTGGTCTCCGGACATTCGGACGTCGCGATCGGCACCCGGCTGGCGTCGTCGTCACGGGTGGTGCGCGGGCACAAGCGCGAATTCATCTCGCGCTGCTACAACCTGATCCTGCGCACCTCGCTGCAGGCCAAGTTCTCCGACGCCCAGTGCGGGTTCAAGGCCATGCGCACCCCCGTCGCCCGGGTGGTGCTGCCGCTGGTCGAGGACGGTGAGTGGTTCTTCGACACCGAACTGCTGGTCCTGGCCGAACGCATCGGGCTGCGCATTCACGAGGTGCCGGTGGACTGGATCGACGATCCGGACAGCCGCGTGGACATCGTCGACACCGCGCGCAAGGATCTGCTCGGCATCTGGCGGGTGGGTCGCGCCCTGGCCGCCGGGCGACTGCCCATCAACGAACTGCGCGCCGCCGTCGGCCGCGAACCGCTGGTCGAGGGCGTCCCCCTGGGAATGGTCGGCCAGCTGGTGCGCTTCGGCATCGTCGGCGTCGCCTCCACCCTGGCCTACCTGCTGCTCTACCTGCTGCTGCAATCGTTCACCGGCGCCCAGGCCGCCAACTTCCTGGCCCTGCTCATCACCGCCGTCGGCAACACCGCCGCCAACCGCGCCTTCACCTTCGGCGTGCGCGGCGCGACCCGCGCGGTCTCCCACCAACTCCAGGGCCTGGCCATCTTCGGCGTCGGCCTCCTGCTCACCAGCGGATCCCTGTTCGCCCTGCACCATTGGGCCCCGAACGCCTCGATCCACCTCGAACTCATGGTCCTGATCGCCGCCAACCTGCTGGCGACACTGACCCGCTTCGTCGGCCTGCGCTGGGTGTTCCGCCAGGCGGACAACCGCACGACGGCGGTCACCCGATGACGGCCCGGCGAGATGACCGCGCCGAAATCCTCGGCACCACGATCAACTCGCTGCCGGCCTCCCGCCGGCCCCGCACCTTCGCGGCCGTCGGCCACGGGATTCTGCCCGCCTGGGCGACACGCGGCACCGAGTCGCGAATCCCCACTGCCGCACCCCCGTCGCGCACGGGTTCGTCCACGTCGAGAGCCCGCCCGGCCGCACTTGCCCCTGGGGCGAAAGCACCGCAGCCGCCGGGCACGGCCGAACCCGAGCCACCCGCCGCTACCCCGCCGACCGCGATCCCCGCGAGCACCACCGGAAACGCCGAGGAGGCGAACGATGACAACACTTCTCGCTGAACGAGCGCCGACCGCGGCGGCCGACCCGGGGCGGCGGACACCGCGCTGGGAGTACCCGGTGCTGGCGGTACTGCTGATCGGAACGGCGGTCGCCTACCTGTGGAATCTTTCCGCCAACGGCTGGGCCAACTCGTTCTACGCCGCCGCGGTGCAGGCGGGGTCGGTGTCGTGGAAGGCGTTCTTCTTCGGCTCCTCCGACGCCGCCAACTCGATCACGGTGGACAAGACGCCGCTGTCGCTGTGGCCGATGGAGCTCTCGGTTCGAGTGTTCGGACTGTCGAGCTGGAGCATGCTGCTGCCGCAGGTGCTGATCGGCGTGGCGTCGGTGGCGCTGCTGTGGGCGACGGTGCGGCGGAACTTCGGCGCGAGCGCGGGACTGCTGTCCGGGCTCGCGCTGGCGCTGACTCCCGTTGCGGCGCTGATGTTCCGGTTCAACAATCCCGACGCGCTGCTGGTGCTGTTCATGGTCGCCGCGGCGTGGGCCATGACCCGCGCGGTCGCGGACGGCCGCTGGCGGTGGCTGCTGCTGACCGGCGGCTTCATCGGACTGGGCTTCCTGACCAAGCAGCTCCAGGTCCTGCTGGTGGTGCCCGCACTGGCGCTGACCTACCTGATCGCCGGCCCGCCGAAGCTGGGTAAGCGCATCGCGCAGCTGTTCGCCGCGGGCGGCGCGATGCTCGCAGGCGCGGGCTGGTGGGTACTCATCGCCGAGCTGTGGCCCGCCGAAGACCGGCCGTACTTCGGTGGCTCGCAAAACAATTCGATCATCGAACTGACCCTCGGCTACAACGGCCTGGGCCGGCTCAACGGCGAGGAGTCCGGCAGCGTCGGCCCCGGCGGGGAACTGCCCGCGGGCGGGAACGGCATGTGGGGCAGCACCGGCATCGGGCGCCTGTTCGAGCCCGCGCAGGGCGGTCAGATCGCCTGGCTCATCCCGGCGGCGCTCCTGCTGCTCGTCGCGGGACTCGTCCTGCGCGGCCGGTCCGCCCGGACCGATCCGCAGCGCGCGGCCCTGATCCTGTGGGGCGGCTGGCTGCTGGTGACCGGACTGGTCTTCAGCTTCATGAAGGGCATCTTCCACCAGTACTACACGGTGGCCCTGGCCCCGGCGACGGCCGTGCTGGCCGGCGCGGGCGCGGTCCTGCTCTGGCGTGAACGCGAACGGCTGTGGGTCCGCGCGACCCTGGCCCTGACGGTCGGCGCGACCGTCGCGACGGCGTGGATGCTGTTGTCCCGCAGCAGCTCCTTCCAGCCCTGGCTGCGCTGGACGCTGCTCGCGGCCGGGACCGTCACCGCCCTGGCGCTGCTGGTCCGCCTGCCCCGCAGGCTCGAACTGGTCGCGGCCGCGGCGGCGGTGCTGATCGGCCTGGCCGGCCCCCTGGCCTACACCGCCGACACCCTCGCCACCGGCCACGCCGGGCCGATCCCGTCGGCGGGACCGAATGCCAAGGGCGGCTTCGGCTTCGGACCCGGCGGCGGACACGGTCCGGGCGGTGGCAACCGCGGCGACGGCGGCAACGGTCCGGGCGGTGGCAACCGCGGCGACGGCGGCAACGGTCCGGGCATGCCGCCCGGCAACGCCCGCGGCACGATGCCCGGCGGCCCGATGGACGGCAACGGGAACGCCACGCCCAACGGCACGACGAGCGACGCGCCGACCAGCGCGAACCGTTCGGAGAACCGGATGGGCGGCGCGGCAGGCGGTCTCATGTCCGCCAGCACCCCGGGCGCAACCCTGACGGCCCTGCTGACCGCCGAGGGCGACGAGTACACCTGGGTCGCCGCGACCGTCGGCTCGAACAGCGCCGCCGGCTACCAGCTCGCCACCGAACTCCCGGTCATGCCGATCGGCGGGTTCAACGGCAGCGACCCCTCCCCCACCCTGGCGCAGTTCCAGCGGTACGTCGCCGACGGCGAGATCCACTACTTCCTCGGCAGCGGGGAGAACGGGATGCGCGGCGGCCAGTCGAACACCAGCTCCGAGATAACCGCCTGGGTAACGGAGCATTTCACCGCGCAGGAGGTCGACGGCGTCACCGTCTACGACCTCACCGCACCGAAGAGCTGACCCGCTCACGAACGCGCCCGCTTCCCCTCGGGAGGCGGGCGCGGCGGGCCGTGGAAATCAGTTGTAGACGCTGCCGGTGCCGGGGCTCTCCCACGCCGGGCCGATACTCCCGGAATCGAAGCTGCCGACGTTCACACTCCCGGTATCGATACCGCAGCCGTCCGATTTCGGCTGCTCGACGGGGGTGACGCCGTCGGGCGTCGGGGCGACGGTCACGGTGATCGACACCGAGTCCGACCCGCGGCGCGCCAGCAGCGTGTGGGTTCCCGCGGTGGACGGGACCCAGAAGATGCCGGCCCCGGCGGGGGCCTGGCCGCCGTACGAGTTGATGAGACCGCTTCCGACGCAACGGCCGTTGTCATAGAAGCTCACGTGCCGGCCCGCGCTGTCGCCGGGCGTGGGAGACACCCCGATGCTGTACTTGCCACCGACGTACAGGGCCTGCCCGGGGTCGGTGACGGACCGGACGGCCAGGTTGGCCAGCCCAGCCGACGCCGGGGCCGAGGTCACCGCGACGGCCACCGATGCCATGACGAATACCGCCGTCCCCCAGCCGATTCGACTCGAACCATTGCTTACTCGCATCCACCCACTCCTGCCAGAACTACGTCGGGTCGCCGTGGACGATAGTTCTCCACCCCTCCGAAATTCTCGTGTTTCAAACATGCTGGGGGACACCACTTCTCGGGGCAGTCGAATCGGGGGCGCCGGTCCGCCGGGCGCTGCCGGAACGCACGAACCCGCCCGAATCGACCACGCGAAAACGAGCGTGCCCGCCTCCGTTCGGAGGCGGGGACGCGGGCGGGGGCAACCCAGGGAGGGCACGCCCCCAGCCGGGGGTCGGGAGTGCGGCGGGGTGGGCAGGGGTGGGGGGGGGGGTGTGTGGA
>NZ_JBEXUS010000043.1:0-66211 GCF_040614455.1 Nocardia sp. NPDC005978 | reverse complement strand
TGTAGTTCTGAGGTGTGCTATTCGTATGTTTTTGGGCGTTGTCGCGACCGGACTCGTCAGGCGGCCGGCCGGCCGATTCGCGGGCGGCGCACCCGGAGTCATCGGTTGCGCCGCTCGCCGATTCCGCTGAGTCCGGAGTGCCGCAGCGGGTGTCGCCGAGCGGCCTGCCCGCTGAGTCCGAAGTACCGCAACCGGCATCGCGAGGCGTTCACTCCGGCGATTCGGCGTTGTCGCGACCGGACTCGTCAGGCGGCCGGCCGGCCGATTCGCCTGCGGCGCAGCCGGAGTCATCGGTCGCGTCACTCGTCGATTCCGCGGCGGGGGAGCCGGAGTCGTCGGGGCAGGTGCTGCCGTTCCTGGTCTCGGGGGCCTCGGACGCCGCCCTGTACGCGCAGGCCGACGCGCTCGTGCGCCACCTCGCCGGCGTCGGTGACGGGGACCTGGAGTCCCTGTCGTCAGCCTTGATTCGTGATCGCGTCACCTTCGGGGCGCGGGCTGTGGTCACGGTCGCTGATCGCGACCACCTGATCGCGGCATTGTCGGGTCTGGCAAAGGGGACACCAGGGGCCGGAGTGACGGTGGGCGCGGCCGCCAAGGGCACGGTGGGCGTGGTCTTCGGTGGGCAGGGCAGTCAGCGCGCGGGCGTGGGAAAGCTTCTCCACCAGAGGTTCGCAGCCTTTCGGGAGTCTTTCGACGCGACGGTGGCGCTACTGGACGAGCACCCCGGCGCGGCGGTGCGATTCCCGATTCGGGAGGTGGCCTTCGGCGCGCCCGGCACGGCCGGGCTGATCGACGACACCACCTACACCCAGCCGGTGATCTTCGCCGTCGAGGTGGCCTTGTTCCGGCTGCTGGAGTCGTGGGGCGTTGAGATCGATACGGTCGCAGGGCATTCCATCGGCGGTGTGGTGGCCGCGCATGTGGCGGGCGCACTGTCGCTGGAGGATGCAACCCGCCTGGTCGCCGCGCGCGGCCGGTTGATGGGCGCGCTGCCCCGCGGCGGCGCGATGGTCGCCGTCGAAGCCGCGGAGGACGAGATCCGGGCTGCGATCGAGCAGGCGGGTGCGGGCGAGACGGTGTCGGTAGCGGCCGTGAACGGCCCGCGCGCGGTGGTGATCTCCGGTGCGGAGCAGGCGGTGCTCGAGGTGTCGGCGGGACTGTCCGGCCGGGGCAGGCGGGTCAAACGGCTCGTGGTGTCGCACGCCTTCCATTCCGCGGCAATGGATCCCGTGCTGGCGGAGTTCGCCGAGGTGGTGTCGGCGCTGACCGTCACCGAGTCCCTGGACCGCACGCTCGTCTCGGACCTCACCGGTGCGGCGATCACCGCCGCCGAACTGTCCGACCCGGCGTACTGGGTGCGCCATCTGCGCGGCACCGTGCGTTTCGCCGACGTGGTCGCCGCGCTGCGGGCCGGCGGTGTCGGGGTGATCCTCGAGCTCGGCGCGGACGCGGTGCTCACGCCGATGGTGTCGGCCGTCCTGGCCGAGAGCCCCGACCCCGTGGTCGCGGTCGCGGCCGTCAGGAACGGGCGCGACGAGATCGCCACGGTGCTGTCCGCGGCCGCGGCCGTGCACACTAACGGTCATACGGTCGATTGGACCGCGATCGTGCCGCCGCAGCGACGAATCACGCTGCCGACCTACGCATTCCGGTACGAGCGATTCTGGGCGACCACCACCGCGGCCGCCGAGCCGGGCCGTGGCGAGCATCCCCTGCTCGCCACCACCGTCCGCCTCGCCTCCGGCGAGGGCGTTGTCGCGACCGGACGGTTGTCCGTCGCGGATCAGCCCTGGCTGGCCGAGCACGTCGTCTCCGGGCGGATCTATGTGCCGGGCACCGCGCTCGCGGAGCTGGCATTGCACGTTGCGGACGCGGTGGGCGTCGACGCGGTCGACGAACTCGTGATCGAGACGCCGCTGGTGCTGAACCCCGAGTCCGGTACCGAGGTCCAGGTCAGCGCGCACCGGGTCGATGAGCACCACATCGTGGAGATCCATTCGCGCCCGCCCACGGATCCGACCGCACCGTGGATTCGGCACGCGGCCGGCCGGCTCGATCGCTCCCGGGCGAGGTCCGTTGCGGCGGTGCCGGATTCGTGGCCGCCCGCGGACGCCGAACCCGTCGATATCACCGACGCCTACTCCCGGTTACTGGCCACAGGCCTGGACTACGGTCCCAGCTTCCAGGGCGTGCGCGCCGTCTGGCGGCGCGGGCAGACCCGCTACGCGGAGATCGCCCTGCCGGAATCCGGCCTCACGGACCCGGCGGGCTACGTGGTGCACCCCGCACTGTTCGACGCCGCCCTGCATCCGGTCGCGCTCACCGACCGGGAGCCCACCGCACCGCGCATTCCGTTCGTGTGGAGTGGATTCCGGGCGCACTCGGCCGGGGCCACGGCGTTGCGGGTGAGCTTCACCGTCACCGCCGACGGGCTGAGCGACCTGCTCGCCACCGATCCGGCCGGTGCACCGGTCTTCTCGGTCGACAACCTCGTGCTGCGCGCGGCCCGGACCGAGCACGCACCGGCACAGGAGGGTCTCTACGAGTCGGCATGGGTGGAATACGCGCTGCCGGAGACGACATCGACCGGCGAACACCAGGTCTGGGATTCGTTCGGCCTCGACGCCCCCGCACACGCGGCGCTGGCGCTGCTGCGCGAGCCGACGGAGCGCGCGCGGATCCTGCTCACCCACAACGCCATTGCCGTCACCGCCGATGACCGCCCGGATTCCGATGCCGCCCCGATCTGGGGCCTGGCCCGGGTGGCCGCCACCGAGCGCGCCGGAACGATCACGGTGATCGACACCGACGACGCGGACGAGTCCCGGCACATCCTGCTCCGCGCGCTTGCCGCCGCCCGCGAGGAACCGCAACTCGCGTTACGCGCGGGCCGCGCCTACGTACCCCGTTTGGTTCACGCGGGCACCGCCACCGAGACCCGGTCGGTAGGAGAGGGGGTCGCCGCACGGCCTCGGTCGGCGAGCGAGAACCTCGCCGCCGAGCCTCGAACGTGGGACCCGGAGGGCACCGTGTTGATCACCGGCGGCACGGGTGGTCTGGGTGCGCTGCTGGCCCGGCATCTGGTGCGGCGCCACGGTGTTCGGCACCTGATTCTGGCCAGCCGGCGGGGAGCCGGTGCGCCGGGAGCTTCGGAACTGGCAGCCGAGCTGCGCGGTCTGGGTGCGCAGGTGCTGGTGGTCTCGGCCGACCTCAGCGATCGTGAGACCGTCGCCCGTGTGCTGGCGGCGGCGACCCCGGCGCATCCGCTCACCGCCGTGGTGCACGCGGCAGGAATCGTCGATGACGGTGTGCTCGAGACCGTGTCCGATGAGCGATTCGACGCGGTACTCGCACCGAAACTGGTGGCGGCGCAGATCCTCGACGAGCTGACCCGCGACCTCGCGCTGTCCGCTTTCGTGCTGTATTCCTCGGTTGCCGGGCTGCTGGGCACCGCCGGGCAGGCCGCCTACGCGGCCGCCAATACCGGCCTGGACGCGCTCGCTGCCCGGAGGTACGCGGACGGGCTGCCCGCCGTCTCGCTGGCCTGGGGTCTGTGGTCCGAATCCAGTGGCGTGACAGCGCATCTCACCGACGCGGACCGTGCTCGACTGGCCCGTCAGGGCGTGCGTGCGCTATCGGCCGAGCACGGACTCGACCTGTTCGACGCCGCCGTCTTCCACCGCGATACACCGCTGCTGGCCCCTGCGCCCCTGGACCTGTCAGCGTTCGAGCGGCCCGGTGCCACCGTGCCCCCGCTACTGCGCGGATTGGTGCGGACCCGGCGCCGCCGGGTGGAATCGCCCGTCCACGCCGCGGAGTCGGGCTTGGCCGCGAAGCTGCGGGGGCGGTCAGCCGAGGAACAGCGGGCGCTGCTGGTGGATGTGGTGCGCCGCGAAGCCGCCGTGGCGCTCGATCATCCGGACCCCGTCGGTATCCGTGGCGACCGCGCCCTGACCGAACTCGGCCTGGACTCGCTCACCGCGGTGGAACTGCGCAACCGGCTCGCGACCGCGACCGGATTGCGGCTGCCCGCCACCCTCACATTCGATCACCCGACCCCGCAGGCCATTGCCGAACTCCTGCACACGCGGCTGATCGGCACGGTCGAGACCGGCTCCACCGCCCGCACGGCGGACGCCACCGACACCGATCCGATCGTGATCGTAGGCATGGCCCTGCGCCTGCCCGGCGGTATCGAGACTCCCGACGCGCTGTGGCGACTGCTCGACACCGGCGGGGACGCCATCTCCGAATTCCCGGCCGATCGTGGCTGGGATCTGGAATCGCTCTACGACGCAGATCCCGAGCGCACCGGCACCTCCTACACCAGGCACGGCGGGTTCCTGGTGGACGCCGCCGATTTCGACGCCGGACTGTTCGGCATCTCACCGCGCGAAGCCCTTGCCACCGACCCGCAGCAGCGACTACTGCTCGAAACCAGCTGGGAGGCACTGGAACGCGCCGGCATCGATCCGACCTCGTTGCGCGGCAGCCGAACCGGGGTGTTCGCGGGCACCATGTACCACGACTACGCCCCGCACATCCAGGACGCGCCTGCCGACCTGGAGGGCTACCTCGTCAACGGCAGCGCGGGCAGCATCGCCAGCGGCCGCATCGCGTACACCTTCGGTTTCGAAGGTCCCGCGCTCAGCGTCGACACGGCCTGCTCGTCCTCGCTGGTAGCGCTGCATCTGGCGGCGCAGTCACTGCGGTCGGGGGAGAGCGACCTGGCGCTGGCGGGCGGGGTGGCGATCATGGCCAGCCCGGCCACCTTCGTGGAATTCTCCCGTCAGCGCGCACTGGCCGCCGACGGGCGCTGCAAGGCGTTCGCGGCCGCCGCGGACGGCACCGGGTGGGCCGAGGGTGTCAGCATGCTCGTGCTCGAAAGGCTCTCCGACGCACAGCGATCCGGCCACCCGGTGCTCGCGGTGGTGCGCGGGTCGGCGGTCAACCAGGACGGTGCGTCGAGCGGCCTCACCGCGCCCAACGGTCCCGCGCAGCAGCGCGTGATCCGCCGGGCGCTGGCCAACGCGGGCTTGACCGCGAGCGAGGTCGACGTGGTGGAAGCGCACGGGACCGGCACCAAGCTGGGCGATCCGATCGAAGCCGAGGCGATCATCGCGACCTACGGCGCCGAACACGCCCCGGACCGACCGCTGTGGCTGGGATCGCTGAAGTCGAACGTCGGCCACACCCAGGCCGCCGCCGGTGGCGCGGGGATCATCAAAATGATTCTGGCACTGCGCAATCGACGGCTGCCGCGGACCCTGCACATCGACGAGCCCACACCGCACGTGGACTGGGCGGCCGGCACGGTACGGCTGCTGACCGAGGCCCGGCCGTGGGAGCCGCGGACCGCGCCACGCCGGGCGGGCATCTCCTCGTTCGGCGTGAGCGGCACCAACGCCCACGTCATCATCGAAGAGCCGACAGCGCTCGAACTCGGCACCGCTCCCGGGGATGTCACGAAGGTGGCGGCACTCGAACCCGGCACCGGTCCGGGAGACAACTCGAAGCCCGTCACGGTCGTAACGAGTTCTGCGGCCGGCGAATCAGAGCTGACCGGTGCGCCGGACTCAGGCGCCGTGCAGGCCGGTGCCACGGAACCCACGGTGCTCGGCCCCGCTACGGCACCGGCGGATATCGCCGATGCCATCGTGGTCGCGAGCGGCACGTCGACCGGCGATTCCGCGAAAACTGACGCCCCGCCGTCCGAATCCGGGACGGAGGGTTCGGCGGCCCCGACCGTGTGGGCGCTGTCCGGGCACGATGCCGCCGCGCTGCGCGGACAAGCCGTTGCGCTGGCGACCTATCTGCGGGCCCGGCCCGAACTCGCCGACGCGGATGTCGCACGCACCCTGTGGGATTCGCGGGCAGCGCTCGCCGAGCGGGCCCTGATCGTGGGGGATGCGGCAGAGCTGCGTGCCGGTCTCGAGGCGCTGGCCTCCGGCGCGGCGCTGCCCGCCCATGTGGTCACCGGTGCCGCCGATGTGACCGGGCGGACCGTGTTCGTGTTCCCGGGCCAGGGCGGCCAGTGGCCGGGTATGGCCGCCGAGTTGTACCGCACCGCTCCGCTTTTCGCGCACCGGCTGGAGGAGTGTGCGCGAGCGCTGACGCCGTTCGTCGACTGGCCGGTGCTCGAGGTCCTGCTCGGCCGGGCCGAAATCGACACCGACCGGGTCGACGTGGTGCAGCCGGCGCTGTGGGCGATCATGGTCGCACTCGCGGAGCTGTGGACCGCCCACGGCGTCCGCCCGGACGCGGTGGTCGGCCATTCGCAGGGTGAGATCGCCGCGGCGGTGGTGGCCGGTGCGCTGTCGCTCGAGGACGGTGCGCGAGTGGTCGCGTTGCGCAGCAAAGCGATTGCCGCTCATGCCGGACACGGCGCGATGGCGGCGGTCTCGTTGTCCGCGGCGGCCGGCGCGGAACTGGTGGCCGAGTACGACGGCAGAATTTCGCTGGCCGTGGTGAACTCACCGACCTCGGTGGTGCTCTCCGGAGCGGTGGAGGCGATCGAGGAGGTACTGGCCCGGCTGGACGCGCAGGGGGTGCGCAACCGGCGAGTGGCGGTCGACTACGCCTCGCACTCCGCGCAGATGTACGACCTGCGTGCGACCCTGCACGCCGAACTCGCCCCGGTGCGCCCGGCGGCCGCGACCATTCCCGTGCTGTCGACGGTATCGGCGGACTGGCTCGACGGCCCGGAGCTAACGGGGGAGTACTGGTTCGAGAACCTCAGCGGCACGGTGCGATTCGAGGAGGCCACCAGGGTGCTGCTGGCGGGCGGGTACCGCGCCTTCGTCGAGATCGGCCCGCACCCGGTGCTGTCCTCGGTGCTCGAGGAAACCATTGCCGAGGTGGGTACCGCCGCCACGGTCGTGGTGGGCACCCTGCGTCGCGACGAGGGCGGCCCGCAGCGCATCGCGCTCTCGGTGGCCACGGCGGTCAGCCGGGGCCTGACCGTCGACGCCGAGACACTGCTGCACGGCGCCGGCCACCGAATCGAGCTGCCCACCTACGCTTTCCAGCGCAGCAGGTACTGGATCGACGCGGACCGCTCGGCCTCGCGCCGGGGTGACCGGCTCGAGCGAGCCTCGAGCGAGATCGTCGAGACACCGAGTCCCGTCGTCCTGGATCGGTTCTCCGGCCTGGACGAGACCGAGCGGCGCGGCGCGGTGCTGGAACTGGTTCGGGCGGAGACCGCGGCCGTTCTCAAACACGGCAGTGCCGACGATGTTCCGGCCACTCGTGCTTTCCGTGAACTGGGCCTGGACTCGCTGACCGCGGTGGACCTGCGCAACCGGCTGCGAACCGCGACCGGACTGGCGCTGCCCGCCACGCTCATCTTCGACCATCCGGCCCCCGAGGCGGTCGCGGAGTACATCGCCACCGCCCTGCCCCGCGCGGGCAGCGTCGATCGCGGCCCGATCGACGCCGATGACGCGCTGCGCGCGCTCGAGGAACTACTGACCGGCGGCGGCGCGGCCGACAACGAATCGGTCGCCGAGCGACTGCGTTCGCTCGCCGATCGCCTCGCCGCACCCGGAGCCGAGGTCGACCTCGACTCCGCCTCCGACGACGAACTATTCGACCTGGTAGACAGGAACTGACCGCGATGGCCACCGAAGCCAAACTCCGTGATTACCTCAAGCGTTCCATCGCCAAGGAACAGCGCCTGCAGCAGCGCCTCGACGAGATCGAGGCCCGCACCCGCGAACCGATCGCCATCGTGAGCACGGCCTGCCTGCTGCCCGGCGGGATCTCCTCGCCCGAACAGCTGTGGGAGCTGGTGGCGGCCGGCGGCGACGCGGTCGGCCCCTTCCCCGCCGATCGTGGCTGGGATCTGGAGGCGCTCTACGATCCGGACCCGGACGTGCCCGGCACCTCCTATGCCCGGCACGGCGGATTCCTTACCGGTGCGGGCGAATTCGATCCCGAATTCTTCGGCATCTCGCACCGCGAGGCGCTCTCGATGGACCCGCAGCAGCGATTGCTGCTGCGGGTCACCTGGGAGGCGTTCGAACGCGCGGGCCTGGACCCGCACGCGTTCAAGGGCAGTCGCACCGGTGTGTACGCCGGACTCGCCGGCCACGACTACGGTTCGCGCCTGGACCCCGTCCCCGAGGAGCTCGAGGGCTACCTCGCGATCAACAATCTCGGCAGCGTGGTCTCGGGCCGGATCGCCTACACCTTCGGTTTCGCGGGCCCCGCTGTCACCGTCGATACGGCGTGCTCGTCGTCGCTGGTGGCACTGCACCTCGCGGTGCGGGCGCTGCGGGCGGGGGAGGTCGATTTCGCGGTCGCGGGCGGCGCGTCGGTGATGTCGACGCCGATCGGGTTCACCGAGTTCTCCCGCCAGCGCGGATTGGCCACGGACGGGCGCTGCAAGGCGTTCTCCGACGACGCCGACGGCACCGGCTGGTCCGAGGGGGTGGGAATCGTTCTGCTGGAACGACTGTCGGAAGCCCGCCGCAACGGCCATCAGGTGCTGGCGGTGGTGCGCGGCAGTGCGATCAACCAGGACGGCGCCTCCAACGGCCTGACCGCACCCAATGGACCGGCCCAGCAGCGCGTGATCCGCGAGGCGCTCGCCGACGCCGGGCTCGGCGTGGGCGACGTCGACGCCGTCGAGGCACACGGCACCGGCACGGTGCTCGGGGATCCCATCGAGGCCCAGGCCATCCTGGCGACCTACGGCTCACGCACCGGCGGTGAACCGCTGTTGCTCGGCTCCCTGAAATCCAACATCGGTCACGCCCAGGCCGCCGCGGGCGTCGCGGGCGTGATCAAACTCGTCGAGGCCCTGCGCCACGGCAGCCTGCCCGAAACCCTGCATCTGGGTACGCCGTCCACACTGGTGGACTGGGATTCGGGCCGCGTCGAACTGCTGTCGCGAGCACGTGACTGGCCCGAGACCGGCCGCGCCAGGCGCGCGGGGGTCTCCGCCTTCGGAGTCTCGGGCACCAACGCACATGTCATCGTGGAGCAGGCCGTCGACGAGCCGCACGACGGCGCGACCGGGTTGCGGACCGACGAGGACGGGACCGCCCCGGAACCACGTCGGGCCCCATCCGCCGCCGGGCCGTTGCCACTCGTTGGTTCGGGTAGCGATGCGCATGTAGCACTCGGGCCGAGCGCGGATGAGCCGCCGGGGGATTCGGATGGGTTGCCGGGGGCTGCGGACGGCACCCCGGAAGCGGATGACACGTCGCTCGGTGCTCGGCCGTTGCCGTTCGTGGTCTCGGGCAGAGGCGTGGACGGCTTGCGCGCGCAGGCGGCACGGCTCGCCGAATTCGTCGCGGGCAACACGGTCGAACCGGCGTCGATCGCTTCGGCGCTGGTCCGGGACCGGGTCGCGCACGACACCCGCGCGGTCATCGTCGCGGCGGAGCGAGGCGAGCTGACCGCCGCCCTGGAGTCGCTGGCGAACGGACACGCGACAGCCTCGGCGGCGCTCACCACGGCCGCCATCGGGGGAGTCGGTGTCGTCTTCGCCGGGCAGGGCAGCCAGCGCGCCGGAGCCGGAGCTGCCCTGTACGAACGGTTTCCGGTGTTCGCGGCGGCCTTCGACGCGGCGGCCGGCGCGCTGGACCGCTATCTCGGTGCGGCCGTCGAGCATTCGGTGCGCGATGTCGCCTTCGGCGCGCCGGGAACCGAGGGTCTCATCGATTCGACCCTCTACACCCAGCCGGTGATCTTCGCGTTCGAGACCGCCCTGTATCGGCTGGTGGTGTCCTGGGGCGTCGAGGTTCGCACTGTCGCCGGGCATTCCATCGGCGGGATCGTGGCCGCGCACGCGGCGGGGGTGCTCTCGCTCGGGGATGCCGCGCGGCTGGTCGCGACTCGCGCGCGATTGATGGGGGCGTTGCCCGCGGGCGGGGCGATGATCGCGATCGAGGCCACCGAGGCCGAGGTGCGAGCGGTCATCGACGCGGTGGCCGCCCGCGCGAGCAGCGTCGCCCACGCCGGCGACGGCGCCGTTGTGGCGCTGGAGGATTCGCCGCGGGTGTCGATCGCCGCGGTGAACGGGCCCGATGCCGTGGTCGTGTCCGGGGTCGAGGATGCGGTGGTGGCGGTCGCCGCCGAACTCACCGGATCGGGGCGGCGGGTGAAGCGGCTGACGGTCTCGCACGCGTTCCACTCACCGTTGATGGAACCCGTTCTCTACGAATTCGCCAGTGTGGTGGCCGAACTGGACTTCGCCGAACCCGACGGGGTCACGCTGATATCGGACAGCACCGGCGCGGTCGCCGGTCGCGACGAGCTGGCCGAGCCCGACTACTGGGTCCGGCATCTGCGTGGCACGGTGCGATTCGCCGACGCGGTGCGCACGGCACGCGCGCAGGGCGTGGGAGTGTTCCTCGAGATCGGGGCCGATTCGGTACTCGCACCGCTGATCTCGGCGACCCTGACCGAGGACGAGGTCGCGGTGACGGCGCTGGTGCGCCGGGGCAGGCCCGAGGTCGCCACGGTACTGACCGCCGCCGGGGTCGTCCACGCGCACGGCCAACGGGTCGACTGGGCCGAGATCGTTCCCCGGGCTCCCCGTATCACCCTGCCCACCTATGCCTTTCAGCAGCAGCTTTTCTGGGCCGAACCCGTTGCCCGGACCCGTATCGGCCACGCGGCCGGAGCGACGGCCCTGGACCATCCGCTCCTGTCGGCGGTGATCACGGCGGCCGAAGGCGATCGACTGCTGCTCACCGGGCAGTTGTCGTTGCGCACCCATCCGTGGCTGGCCGACCACGCGGTCCTGGGCACGGTGATCGTGCCCGGCACCGCACTGCTCGACCTGGTGGCCCGCGCGGGTGAGGAAGCCACACTGCCGTCGATCGAGGAACTGATCGTGGAGTCCCCGCTGGTCCTCGGTGAGAGCGCCGTCGATCTCCAGGTAGCGGTCAGCACGAACGGGGACGGCACCTCCGCCGTCACGATTCACTCCCGGCCGCTCGGCGGTGCCGCTGATGCCTGGACCAGGCACGCGACCGCCGTGATCGGTCCGGAAAACCCCGCGAGCACCGTGGATCTCGGTATCTGGCCGCCGCCGGGAGCCGAACCCGTCGATGTGACAGACATCTATCCCACGTTGTCGGCGACCGGCCTCGCCTACGGTCCCGCCTTCCAGGGACTGCGCCGCGCCTGGGAGCGCGACGACGAGCTCTTCGTCGAAGTGGAACTGCCCGAATCGGCGGGCACCCGGCCCGAGGGCTTCGCTGTGCACCCGGCACTGCTCGACGCGGCGGTCCACCTCCCCGCACTGCGGGCGCTGGCCGACGTACCGCCCGGACAGAACCGCCTGCCCTTCGCCTGGACCGGGGTCAGGATATTCGCCGCCGGCGCGGCGGCACTGCGGGTCCGTATCGCATCGACCGGCCCCGACACGGTCGCCATCGACGCCGCCGACCCGTCCGGGGCGCCGGTCCTGAGTATCGACAGCCTGGTCGCACGCCGCGTGTCGACCGCCCAGTTGCGCTCCTCCCGTGCGGAATTGCGCGACACCCTGTTCGAGGTCGTCTGGACCGATCACGCCGCCACCGCCGGGCCGGCGCACTGGCTGGTCCTCGACGGCGGTACCGGTTCGCGGTTGGTGCTCGACGCTTTGCGTGCGAGCGGCCACCGCGCCGAAACCGAGAACGAGAGTATCGACCGCGGTCTCACCGGAAGCAATTCTGGTGGAAGTGATCTCGGTGGTGGCCGACTTCCCGCAGCGGGTTCCGGCGACCTCCAGACGGGTGCGAACGGCCCCACCGGCAGCAAGCCCGCAAGAGACGACGCCGCCGATGGTCCGGCTGGTGGACGCCACCCGATCACCGACACGGCGGCGCTGGGAAGCAATTCCGCCGTCGACGCCGCGATAGTCGCTGTTTCCGACGTCGATGCGTTGCTGCCGGTGCTACAGCGCTGGCTCGCCGATCCCGCGACTCTCACAGTGCCGCTCGTCGTACTCACGCGTGGCGCTGTCGCCATCGGCGAGAGCGAGGTGCCGGACTCGGCCGCCGCCGCGGTGTGGGGGCTGGTCAGGTCGGTGCAGGCCGAGCATCCGGATCGGTTGCTGCTCAGCGATATCGATGACGCACCGGAATCCTGGTCCGCGCTCGCCGCGGCCGTGAACGCGGCGGGCGATGGCGACACCCAGACGGCGTTGCGGACCGGTCGGATCTCGGTACCCCGACTGCGGCGCTGGGATCCGCCCGCCGGGGAGACCTCGAGCTGGGACACCGCGGGCACCACGCTGATCACCGGTGGCCTCGGCGGACTCGGCGCGGAGGTGGCACGCCACCTGGTGCTCACGCACGGGGTCCGGTCGGTGGTACTGGCAGGGCGTCGGGGCGCAACCACCGAGGGCGCGGCGGAACTGGCCGCGGAACTCGAATCCGCCGGTGCAGCGGTCACTCTCGTGGCTCTCGATGTGACCGATCGCGCCGCGCTGCAGGAGGTCCTGGCGGCCATCCCGCCGGACCGGCCGCTGACCACCGTCATCCATGCCGCCGGCCTGGTCGACGACGGACTGTTCGACACCCTCACCCCCGAACGAATCACCGCCGTCGCCGCGCCCAAGAGCGGCGGCGCCCGCACCCTGGACGCGCTGACTCGCGCACTCCCCACCGTGTCCCGATTCGTGCTCTTCTCCTCGGTGTCGGCCCAACTCGGCGGTCCGGGCCAAGCGGCCTACACCGCCGCGAACGCCGAACTCGACGCCATTGCCGCACAGCGACGTGCACTCGGCCTACCGGCGGTCTCCATCTCCTGGGGCCTGTGGGAACGCGCGAGCGGCACGACAGCGGCGCTCTCGGCCACCGACCGTGCGCGCATAGCCAGAAACGGGCTGCGAGCCCTGCCGACGGCGACCGCACTGGCACTGCTCGACGCGGCCGTAGCCGATACCGCCGAGTCCGCGGCGGCCACCGCTGTGCCGGTGATCGCTGACGACCTCACCGCGGGGGCAGACGGTCACGGGGAAGCAGTCGTGAACAACCCCGCCGTGGTCATCGCGGCCGGATTCGACGGGCGGGCACTGGCTCGGCGGACCGATGCGCTGCCGCCGGTGCTGCGGTCGCTGGTGCCGGTGCGGCGGCGCACCGCCGCCCGGGACGCGGATTCCGGATCGGTGCTGCGTTCGATCGCGGCATTGGACGGGGCGGCTCGGGAGCGTGCCCTGCTCGACCTGGTGCGCGCCGAAGTCGGGGTGGCGCTGGCTCATCCCTCTCCCGATGCCATCGCCGGTGACCGGGCGCTGATCGAACTGGGGCTGGATTCGCTCAGCGCCGTCGAGTTGCGCAACGGGTTGGGGCGGGTGACCGGGCTGCGCCTGCCCGCGACCCTCACCTTCGATTATCCGACGCCGCAGGCCATCGCCGACTTCCTCGGCGGCCAGGTCGGGGAGACTCCGGAACCGGCTGCGGCGGCGGGTGCCGTGAGCGCGGGCCTGTCCGCGATCCACCGTCGAATGCACGACGCCGGAAAGCATTTCGAGGCCGCGCAACTGCTCGTTGCCGCGTCGCACGCACGCACCACGTTCGCCGTGGACGAGCGCGCACGGCACGCGCTGGCTCCGATCCGGCTCGCGCAGGGGCCGGGGGAGACCGTGGTGGTGGCGTTCCCGGCGGTGAGCGCGATCTCCGGTCCGCACGAATACTCCCGTGTGGCACAGGAATTGCGCGGTGAACGCGATGTGTACGTGGTGCCCGCGCCGGGATTCACGGCGGGTAGCGATGACCTGCCCGATTCGGTCGACACCCTGGTACGGCTGGGCGTGGAGGCGCTCATCGAGGCGGTCGGTGATCGCCCGTTCGTGGTGCTGGGCCGTTCCATGGGCGGCTGTGTCGCGCACGCGGTTACGGCCGCCCTCGAATCGGAGGGTCACGCGCCACGCGGGCTGCTGCTCGTGGACAGCTATCCGGTCGAGGCGGCGCTGGAGCCCGGCATGGAATGGTGGACCGGGGCCATGATCGGCGGCATGCTCGCGCGCGTCGACCGGTTCGATATGGCCGTGCAGGACGAGCGGCTCACCGCCATGGGCACCTACAACCGGCTGTTCCTGGACTGGCGCGCCACCCCGGTGCGCACGCCGATCCACCTGTTGCGCTCGGATACTCCGCTGCCCGGTACCCGCACCGACGGGCCCCGGGACTGGCGGGCCTTCTGGCCGGTGCCGCACGACACCGCCGACATTCCCGGCGACCACTTCACGGTGCTCGAGGAGGACGCGGTCACGACCGCGCTCGCCCTGCGCACCTGGATCGATACCCTGGAACACGCGTAACGACCGAACAGCAAAGCCCGGCACGGAAATTCGTGCCGGGCTTCGCTGTTCCCGAACTCAGCGGGCGAGCTGGGCGATGATGCCGTACCGATCCGGCAGCACCCCGTATTCGACGATGCGGCCGTCGCGGAAGCGGATGGTGCTGATGCTGACCCCGGTGAACCGGCGGCCCGCGCCCCGGTCCGGCACACCGAAGATCTCACCGCGCTGAATGCCGTCGATGGTCCAGTACACGACCACCCGGTCATCCTCGGCGATCAGATCGTCGACCGTGGCGGTGACGCCTTCGACGTTTTCACGCAGCCAGGTGATGTGCTCGACGAATCCGGACCGGCCCTTGATGTTCCCGGCCGGGACCGCGGTGTCGCGCCCGTCGTCGGCGATGATCTCGTCGAGCACCTCGAGCTTGCCCTGCGATACCACTTCGTCGTAGAACCGCCGGGCCGCGGCCTTGTTGGCCTCGATGGCAGAGATCGTGGTCATCCTGTGCTCCTTCGTGCGGTTGTCGAACTATCGGGAATCGAAAGGGGGTCAGAAGCCCTGCCCGGGCAACGGCAGGATGCCGAGGTTGGCATCGAGCCCGCCGTCCACGACGAGGGTGGTACCGGTGATATAGGCCGCCGCGGGCGAAGCCAGGAACCAGATGGCCTCGGCCTGCTCGACCGGTTCGGCAAAGCGGCCCAGTGGAATCCGCCGTTCGATGGCGGCCAGCAGTGTCGGATCCTGATGCACGTTGGCGGTGATGCCGGTGCGGGTCAGTCCCGGCGCGAGTGCGTTGATCCGCACCCCCTGTGCGGCGTAGTCGATCGCGAACGCGCGCACCAGGTTGATCAGCGCGCCCTTGGACGCGTTGTAGGCCCAGTTGCCCGGATCACCGCGCAGGCCCGCCACCGAGGCGGTGAAGATCGCCGACCCGCCGCTCACGCGCAGCGCCGGAATCGCCGCTCGCAGACCGTGAATCGGCCCGCGCAGATTGACTCCGAAGATGCGGTCGGCGGCATCGACCGCCCCCGGTGTCTCGAGCGGGGGAGTGCCACCGGTCCCGGCATTGAGGACCACGGTGTCGATGCGGCCGAACCGGTCCAGGGCGATGCGCACCGCCGCCACGTTCACCGCTTCGGTGGAGACGTCACCGCTCAGGGTCACCGGATTCCCGGACAGCCCGGCCAGTCCGCGCTCGTCCACGTCCACGGCGACCACCCGGTATCCGCGCTCGGCGAACAGTTCCGCGGTGGCGCGGCCGATACCGGACGCGGCGCCGGTGACGATCGCGACCCGCGGGTCATCGGTCGATGTCATGCGATTCCTTTCGAGAGTGAATGTTCGGGCGTCGAGAGTGCGAGTTCAGGTGCTGCGGCCGGGACCGGTGGTCGCGGGACGGCCGCGAGCAGTTGCCGGGTATAGGCGTGCTGCGGATGTGCGAAAACCGCTGCCGTATCACCTATCTCGACGATGCGGCCGTCCTGGACGATGGCGACCCGCCGGCAGAGCCTGCGCACCACCGCCAGATCGTGGGAGATGAGCAGCAGCGCGGCTCCGCTGTCGCGCCGGACCCGGTCGAACAGGTCCAGAATCTGGGCCTGGATGGTGATGTCGAGTGCGGAGACCGGCTCATCGGCCACGATCAGATCCGGTGCGGCCGCCAGGGCCCGCGCGATGGCCACCCGCTGGCGCTGCCCGCCGGACAGCCGTGCGGGGCGGGCATCGCGCAGTGTGTGCGCGAGCCCGACGTCGGTGAGCAGTTCGTCGACGCGTTCGGAGCGCGCGGCCCGTGACCAGGTCCGCGGCAGTGCCTCGCCGATGATCGTCGCGACCGCGTGCCGGGGATCGAAGGCGCTCACGGGATCCTGGTCTATGAGCTGGATCCGATGCCGGTGCGGCCGCCGTTCGCGCTCACGCAGCCGCGACCAGGGCGCGCCGTCGAGCAGCACCTCCCCGCTGTCGGGTGCCAGATGCGCGAGCGCCAACCGGGCCAATGTGCTTTTGCCCGAACCGGATTCGCCGACCACGCCCAAGGCTTCCCCGGGACGCAGCGTGAACGAGGCCGGTTCCAGACCCACGGCGCGGCCG
This sequence comes from Nocardia sp. NPDC005978, assembly GCF_040614455.1. Taxonomy (NCBI): domain Bacteria; kingdom Bacillati; phylum Actinomycetota; class Actinomycetes; order Mycobacteriales; family Nocardiaceae; genus Nocardia; species Nocardia sp. NPDC005978. The sequence continues at coordinate 49,878 of NZ_JBEXUS010000043.1, read as the reverse complement.
CCGCCGGGCAGGCGATAGAGCTTGGCCGCCGCTCGGAACTCCAGTAGTGGCACGGCATCCACCGCCGCGGCCGGTTCGGGCGGCGCGGTCGCCACTTCGACCGGGGCCGTGGCCAGGCCCGGGCGCAGACAACGCACCGAGCGCCCATCGGCCAGTGGGACGGGTTCGGGCAGGCCGGTACGGCAGTCATCGCCGGCGAGGGGGCATCGCGGCGCGAACGGGCATCCGGTCTCGGCCGGTTCGGCCCAGCGCGGCGCGGTCGAGACCAGCGTGGGCCCGTCCAGTCGCGGTGCGGCGGAAAGCAGTTCGGCGGTATACGGATGGGCGGGCGCACCCAGCACCACCTCGGCCGGACCCTGCTCGACGACTACCCCGGCGTACATGACCGCGACCGTGTCCGCCGACTCGGCGACCACCGCCAGATCGTGGCTGATCAGCAGTATCGCGGTCCCGGCCGCCCGCAGCTCCGACAGCAGAGCCAGAATCTGCTGCTGCACCACGACATCCAGCGCGGTGGTGGGTTCGTCCGCGATCAGCAGCTCCGGCCCGGCCGCCAGCGCCGAGGCGATCAGCGCTCGCTGGCGCAAGCCCCCGGACAGCTCGTGCGGATACTGCCGCCAGCGTCGCTCCGGATCGCCGATGCCGGCGCGCCGCAGCAGCCCGAAGACCGCGTCGTCGAGGTCGTCGGCGGTGGCGAGCCGGTGGATCTCGAGCGGCTCGGCGACCTCGTAGCCGATCCGGCGCAGTGGATCCAGGGAGGTCAGCGCGTCCTGGAGCACGAAACCCACACGGCGGCCCCGGATTCGCCGCCAGCGCGCGCTGTTCGCGCCGCGCAGGTCGTCCGTGCCGAGGGTCAGTTCGCGGGCACGCACCCGCGCATCGGCTCCCGCCAGCCCGACCAGGGCCCGCGCGGTCACGCTCTTACCGGACCCGGATTCGCCGACCAGGGCCACACACCGGCCCCGCTCGACCTCCAGATCGACCGACCGCACCGCGACCGTGCGGCCGAAGGCCACCGACAGATCCCGTACCGACAACAGCGGTTCGCTCATCGAGTGACTCCGTCCACGCGTTCGCGCAGGGCGCGACCGGCCACACTGATCGACATCACGGTGAGGGTGATCGCCAGCCCGGGGAACAGCGCCAGGGTCCACGCGGCCGACAGATAGTTCCGGGACTGCGCGAGCATCGTGCCCCATTCCGGGACCGCGGTGTCGGGCCCCAGCCCGAGGAAACTCAGCGACGAGCCGATGATGATCGCGGTTCCGATGTTGATCACCACCAGCACACTGAGCGGTAGCAGCACATTGGGCACGATGTGGCGCCAGGTAACCCGCCACGGCGCGATGCCCAGGTCCAGTGCCGCACGCACATAGGCCAATCGGCGTACCTCATGGGTGCGGATCCGGACCAGTCGGGCGAAACCGGGTGTCAGCGCGATGGTGATGGCCAGCACCACGTTGCCGGTTCCCGGACCCAGCACCGCCACCACCAGCAGCGCCATCAGAATGGTCGGAAACGCCAGCAGCACATCGGCGAGCCGCATCCCGACCTGATCGGCGACCGGGCCGCCCAGCGCCGAGCCCAGTCCCCACAGCGTGCCCACGACGGTCGCGAGCAGCGTCGACCCGACCCCGACGAGCAGCGAGGCGCGCGCGCCGTACACCACGCGCGCGTACTCGTCGCGGCCCAGCCAGTCGGTGCCGAAAAGGTTTGTGCCGTTCGGTGATTGCAGGGCGATGCCGGGATCGATCGACTCCGGCGAGCCGGCCAGCAGTTGCGGTGCGATGACCGCGACAGCGGCCAGCGCCAGCACCGTCGCGGCGACCAGCCGACCGGGTCGCGGCAGGGAATGCCGGTCCCGCAGGCGAATCAGCGTCGCCCGCCCTGCTGCCACGGCCGTAGTCATCGGGTCACCTCGCGAAGTCGGGGGCCGGTCGTGTGGAAGCGCTGGGCCGGCGCGGCCGATGTCATCTCCGAGGCCGGTGCGGTCATCGCGCCACCTCCCGAATGCGGGGATCCACCAGCCGGTACAGCTGGTCGAGTGCTATCGAGATCAGCGCGAACGCCGCGGCGGTGAGCACCACCGTGCCGGTCACCACCGGATAGTCGCGGCCGCGAACCGCGCTCACCAGCAATTGGCCCAGGCCCCGGCGCGCGAAGACGGTTTCCACCACGACCACACCGCCGAGCAGGTTGCCCAGCATCCAGCCCGAGAGGGTCAGCACCGGGGCGGCCGCATGCCGCAGCGCGTGCCGGACCCGCACCCGGAACTCGCTCGCTCCGCGCGCCCGCACGGTGACCGCGAACGGCTGCTCCAGCGCGTGCTCGAGCCCGTCCCGGGTGACCTGTGACAGCACCCCGGCCACGGCCACGGCGAGGGTGAGCCACGGCAGTACCAGCCCGCGCAGGCCGGTCTCCCCGACCACCGGGAACACCTGCCAATGAAACGAGAACAGCGCCAGCAGCACGAAACCCACCCAGTAGGTGGGCATGGACAGCGCGGTGAACTCGACCGCGCGGGCCGCCGACCGTGCGCGGGGTCGCTGTGCGGTGAACACCGCGACGGCGACCGATATCGCCAGGCCGAGCACCAGCCCGCCGATCGCGAGTTCGACCGTGGGCCACAGCTGTTCGGCGATGAGCGCGCGCACCGGTCGATGCTGCTGGTAGGAGGTGCCGAGATCGCCGTGGGCCAGGCGGCCGAGGAACCGGGCGTACTGCACATGGATCGGCGAGTCCAGCCCGTATTCGGCCCGGATCTGCGCCAGCACCTGCGGCGAGCTGGTCGCCGCCACTCCGCCCGCGATGGCACGCGCCGGGTCACCTGGAATAGCTTGCAGCCCAGCGAAAGTCAGCGTGGCCGCCGCCCAGATCACGAGCACCGCGAGAGCGAGGCGGCCGAGCAGCCACCGCAGCGGCTCGGGTAGCCGCCGCAGGGGTGCCGGCGGCCACCTCAGGATCGCGGGCATTCGGCTCACGCCGACAGCCAGGCGTCATAGAACCGTGGATAGGTCTGTGCGTCGAAGGTCAGATCGCGCACCGACTTCGCGTATCCAGTCAGGCTGACCGGGGTGTAGATCGGAATGATGTACGCCTGCTTCAGCACCTCGTGCTGAACCGAGGAGTAGTTCCCGGCGGCCTGCTTCGGATCGGTGGTGGCTGCGGCGCCGGTCACCCAGGAGTCGAGCTGCGGTGAATTGACCAGCGCCACATTGCCGCCCGCCTTGGCGTAGGTGTTGGCGGAGAAGAACGCGAAGCGCAGCACATCGGGGGTGGGCCGGGCGAAGCTGACATCCACCAGGTCGTAACCGCCGCCGATCAGATACTTCTCGATGTAGGTGCCGGTGTCGACGGTGGGCCGCTGGATATCGATACCCACCGCGCGGGCCTGTGCCCGGATTCCATCGGCCACCACGTCACGCTGCTCACGGGTGCCGTCGGGCCAGTAGGGCCACACCAGTGACAGCCGCACGCCGTCCTTGACCCGGAAACCTTCGGAATCGGTGTTGTTCCAACCAGCCTGATCGAGCAGCCGCTTGGCATTGTCGGGGTCATAGCGGGTGAGGTCGTCGCGGGCCGAGGCGTCGTATCCGGCGGTCACCTTGCTGATCGCGTTGTCCGCCACCGGAAAGTGCCCGAAGTAGATGTTCTTCACCAGCTTGGCCACATCCACCGACGCCGTGAGCGCCCGGCGCACCACCGGATCGGCGAGCGGCCCGCGCGACTGGTTGAGGTACACGTTGTAATTCAGGCCGGGCGTCTCATCCGAATGCAGCGTGAAGTTGTCTCGCTTGGCCAGATCGTCCGCGGAGACCGCCGGCACCCCGCCGATGGCCTGCACCTGACCGCTGGTCAGCGCGCCGTACCGGGTGGCGTCCTCAGCGATGAACTGGAACACCAGTTTGCCCAGGTGCGCCGCGCCGGAATGCGCGCTGCCCGGGGCCGGCCAGCGGTAGGCGTCGAATCGGGTCAGCGTCTCGGCCTTGCCCTGCTCCCAGCTCTCGAAGGCGAAGGGCCCGGTGCCCACCGGCCGGTAGGTCGGATCGGCGAGTGCCTTGGGACTCTGGATGCCCAGACTCGGGGTGGACAGCGCTTGGAGGAACGGCGTGAAGGGTTGCTTCAGCACGACTTCCGCCGTGAGCGGATCGATGACCCGGGTCTCCTGATAGGCGCTGATCAATGACGCCGCGTACGCGGACTTAGTCTTCGGATCGACGATGTGATCCAGGCTGGCCCGCACCGCGTCCGCGGTGAACGGTGTGCCGTCGTGGAAGGTCACTCCCTCGCGCAGCGCGAACCGGTAGGTCCGCCCGTCCGGCGAGATCGTCCACGAATCGGCCAGCCATCCACCGAAGGAATCCGGACCGGTCTGGGCCACCAGCGAATCGAAGATATTGCGATTGACCAGGCTGGTGACCGCGGTCGCCGCGACCGCGGGATCGAGCGAGACCTGGGTACCCGCGACCGCGTACACCAGCGTGCCGTCCTTGGTGATCGCCCCGGCGTCCTCGGCATCGCTGTTCGACAGTCCGGCGAACACACCCGCCGCGAGTGCCACCGCGGCCGCGACTCCCGCGGCGATCCAGATGTTGCGCCGCCGCCGCGAACGGATTCGGGGGCGTGTGGCCGGACGATCGGCCTCTTCGTGAGTAGACATTTCACCCGTTCGTAGAAGTGTGATTTCGGCCGGAACCGACACCCCGCCGACCGATGAAAACTCAACCCGCCGAACGTATTCGGGTCAATCATTTGCGATCACGTGAATTCAATTCGTACGATCGAATTCGGTTATCGACAGTGATCGGAATTTTCGATCGGACCGCGGATCACGGGTGCGGATGAATCGGGTCCACCCAGTGCACGGTTTCGGGCGCTTCGACCGGCTCGATATCGAGATTCACCACCACCGCTTCGCTGTCGCTGCGGACCAGGACACACTCCAGCGGTTCGTCGGTGCTGGCGTTGATCTCCTGATGCGGGACATACGGCGGGACGAAGATGAAGTCGCCCGGTTCGGCCTCGGCGACGAATTCGAGCTGATTTCCCCAGCGCATGCGCGCGCGCCCGCGCACGACGTAGATGACACTCTCCAGCGCACCGTGGTGATGCGCACCGGTTTTCGCGTCCGGGTGGATCGTGACGGTGCCCGCCCAGATGCGCTGCGCACCCACGCGCGCGGCATTGATCGCCGCGGCGCGGTCCATGCCCGGAGTCTGCGCGGTGTTGGGATCGAGCTCCCCGGATTTGACGACCCGGACCCCGTGTTCGCGCCATTCGTTCGCTGCGGCATCCGAATTCTGTTGCTGCCCCGGTGTTGTCATGTTCTGCCTTCGCTCTCGGACGGGATGGTGATCGGCGATCGTACGCCCGCCCGCGCACGATGCGCAGACGTTGGGATTGCCCTGATTCCAAGGCTTCACCGTGCCCGAGGGGTCGGGTTTGCTCGCCCTCGGAGAGGAGTACGTGATGACCCTCGATCTACCGTCGTTTTCCGGAACCGTGCTGAGCGGGCAGCAGGTCCCCGATACCTATCGCGTCGACAGATCCGGCTACGAGCCGCCGGGATCGCCGGAGTTGGTGGTGGTCGCCGCGGATGTCGACGATGTGCGCCGCGCGGTGACCTTCGCGGCCGAGCGGGGGCTGTCGGTGGTGGTCCGGGGCGGTGGCAGCGGATTGGCCGGTGGCGCGAGCGCGGGGGCGGGCTCGCTGGTCCTCGACGTCAGCGGACTGCGCCGAATTCTCGAGATCTCGCCGGTCGATGAGCTGGCGGTGGTGCAGGCCGGGGTCAGCGCGGCCACGCTCGACGCGGCGGCCGCGAAGCACGGTCTGCGGTATGCGCCCGACCCGGCGAGCGTTGCCATCTCCACCATCGGGGGCAATATCGCCACGAACGCCGGCGGACTTCGGTGTGTCAAGTACGGCGTGACCCGTGAGGCGGTGCTGGGACTCGGTGTCGTGCTCGCCGACGGCACCCTCGTGCACACCGGGCGTCGCACTGCCAAAGGCGTTGCGGGACTGGATCTCACGAGCCTGTTCACCGGCTCGGAGGGCACCCTGGGGGTCATTGTCGAGGCGGTGGTGCGGTTGCACCCCGCTCCGATCGATACCGTCACCATCGCCGCGTATTTCGACGACGTCGAGCAGGCGGCGGCCGCCGCGACGGAAGTGCTCGCCGCGCGAGTGCGGCCCGCCATGCTGGAGTTGCTCGACGCGGCATCGCTGCGCGAGGCGCAAGACCTGCTCGGTGTGCGCGGGCAGGCGGCGGGCTCGTTCCTCGTGGCGCAGACCGACGGATTCGGTGCCCGCGCGGAAGCCGATCTGATAGTGGATGTGTTGCGGCGGTACACCTCTCGAATCGACGTGGGCGGTGATCGCGAGGCCGCGGACGAACTCCTGGCGATCCGCCGCGCGGCACTGCCCGCCTTGGAACGGCACGGCCGCGCGCTCATCGAGGACATCGCCGTGCCCCGCTCACGGATCGCCGAGGCGGTGCGCCGCATCACCGCGATCGCCGCCGAACACGACAGCCGGATCTATACGTTCGGCCATGCCGGGGACGGAAATCTGCACCCGATAATCGTGATACCCGACAACGATCCCGCGGCTCGCGTCCGGGCCGAGTCGGCCGCGGCGGAAATCTTCGCCGCGGCCCTGGAATTGGGCGGCACCATCACCGGTGAGCACGGTGTGGGCGTGCTCAAACGACAGTGGCTCGAACGGGAGCAGGGAGCGGATTCCCTGCGGGTACAGCACGCCATCCGGCGAGCGCTGGATCCGGCGGGAATATTCAACCCGGGCAAAGCCTACTGATCACGCCTGACAACCAGGTCAGCGGGTTGTGTGACGGCTCGACAGGTGATGTCGGAATAGTCGATACGGCATTTCGGAAACCCTTTCGATCTACCGGATCCGAATGCGTGCAACGTATTTCGACTATCGGTGATGATCGGCTATCCGAATCGAAATACCTGAAGAGAACCCTGGTTTCCGCGGGTGCGGTCTCCCTAGCATGACGATTTATCGATAATTGTTCGCCGAGAGGAATCCCATGACTGCCGATGCGGACTCGAACGCGGTACCGGGCACCGCGGCGACGGAGGTGGAGTTCATCAGCCTCACCCACGCCAACGCCTCGACCGAACTGGAGCCGATACCTACCCGGGGGATCGATCTGCCGTTCGTGCGGCGCTACGTGCGGGCTCTGGAAGACGGCGGATTCGACGCCACGCTACTGCCGTACGGCTCCGCCGGCGCGGACTCGTTCGTGCTCGCCTCCGCGGTGGGACAGCTCAGCGCGCGGCTCAAGCCCATCGTCGCGGTCCGGCCGAACACGGTGTTCCCCACGGTCGCCGCACAGCAACTGGCGACCCTGGATCAGCTGACCGAGGGCCGCGCGGTGGTGCACGTGATCTCCGGGGGCAACGACGCCGAACAGGCTCGGCAGGGCGACTACTCGACCAAGGACGAAAGGTACGCGCGCACCGGTGAATTCATCGATGTCCTGCGGCGTTCGTGGACCGAGACGGCGCCCTTCTCGTATGCGGGTACGCACTATCGATTCGACGATTTCGGGCCGGGTTTCCCGCCCTACGCCACCTCGATTCCGATTTCGATCGGCGGACAGTCCGATGCCGCGTTCGACATCGGCGGCGCCAAGGCCGACATCTTCTCGTTCTGGGGAGAACCACTGGCGGACATCGCATCCCAGATCGCGCGGGTGCACGCCATAGCCGCCGCGGCCGGGCGGGCCGACCGCCCGCGCATCTGGGTGACCTTCCGCCCCATCATCGACCGCACCGACGAGCTGGCATGGGCCAAGGCACACGACTACGCCGACCGCATCGCCCGTACCTTCGAACGCGGCGCGTACCGCACGGTGAGTGGATCCGAACCACAGAATGTCGGCTCCCGGCGGGCACTGGAATTCGCTCGGCGCCAAGAGATCTACGATCGCGCGCTGTGGACCAGGACCGCGGCGGTCACCAATGCCGCGGGTGCGTCCACGGCCCTGGTCGGCAGCCCGGAGACGGTGGCCGCCGCCATCCTGGACTACATCGACCTCGGTGCGAACCTGGTCTCCATCCGCGGGTACGACACCCTCAACGATGTCATCGATTACGGGCGCTACATCCTGCCGCTGGTCCGGCAGGAACTCGAACATCGTAGGCGAACCGGTACGCGCGGCACCCTGCAGGCCGATCATCCGGGCGCGCTGGCCACGGCGGGCCGCTCGTGACCGCCACCACCGGTCCGTTGCTGACCGTCCCCGATACCTCACCGGCCGCGCTGGCCGCTCTCACGGCGGAAATCGCCTCCACGGCAGCGAAATACGATCGCAGCGGTGATATTCCCGAGGCCGGCTTGCGCGCCGTGCAACGCGGCGGGTACCTCACCGCGACGGTGTCCGCACGCTACGGCGGACCCGAGCTCGATCACAGCGAGGTGGCGCGACTGCTGATCGCGATCGGCGAGGGCGACCCGTCGGTTGCCTTGATCGTCGCGAACACACTGGCGGCTCACCTCGCGCAGACCGCGGCCGGGAACTGGCCGGAAGATCTCTACCGTGAATTGGTGCGTCGCGCGGCCGGACAGCCGGTCCTGATCAACGCGATCCGCGCCGAACCCGAATTGGGTGCGCCCGCACGTGGCGGCCTGCCCGCCACCCTCGCCCGCCGCACCGCCGACGGCTGGGTTCTCAATGGGCACAAGACTTTCGCGACCGGCGGCACCGCGCTGTCCTACCACCTCGTGTGGGTGGTGACCGACGAAACTCCGGTCCGGGTGGGACATCTGATCGTCCCCGCCGACGCCGACGGCATCACCTGGCGCCACACCTGGGATCACCTGGGCCTGCGCGCCTCCAATACCCATGACGTCAGCTACGCCGATGTCGCAGTGCCCTACCGGAACTTCTCGGAGATCCCGTTCCAGAACGGCGTCTACCGGGACCCAGCGGCTGCCGCCGGCCCGGCCTCCCTCGGACACGCGGCGCTGTACGTCGGTGTGGCGCGCGCGGCCCGCGCGGCCTTCGCCGACTACGCCCGCGATCGTGTACCGACCGCACTCGGCAAGCCGATCGCCGACACCGAACGCATCCAATGGGTGGCCGGTGAGATAGAAGCCCAGATCGTGCAGGCCGAGACCCTGCTGTTCGGCGCCCTGCACCGCCTCGCGGCCGGGGAAAGCGAGGTGGCGCAGCGATTATCGGTGGTCAAGGTGCTCATCGCGCGATCGGTGATCGCTGCGGTGGAGACCGCGGTCGCGGCCCTCGGCAATGCCGCGCTGACCCGGCACAACCCGCTCGAACGCCATCTGCGCGACGCGCTCTGCGTGCGCGTGCATCCCCCGCAGGAGGACGCCGCCGTGCTCGGCGCCGGGCGTTCGGTGCTACGGCCGGACGCGTAATACGCCACCACCGCACCACCTGTCGACACTCCGGGCCGCGCGCCCCCAACCTACTTCGAGGAACAACCCAGCCATGACTATCACCACGCGGCTCGCGCGCAGTCCGCGCAAGGCCGGAAAGCTCGGTGCCGCAGCCTTTGCCGCGACACTGACCCTGCTCGTGAGCGCCTGCGGCGGCAGCGCCGACACCGCCGGTGGGCCCTCGGGCGAAGGGCAGGAACCGGTGCGGGGCGGCACCCTGAATCTGGCGTTCTTTCCGGACAATGTGGCCTTCGCCTGCATCGACCCGTTCCAGACCTATTGGATCGAACACCGTTCGCTGATCCGCAATTTCGCCGATTCGCTCACCGACCAGGACCCGGACACCGGGGCGATCGTGCCGTGGCTGGCGACCGCGTGGCAGATCAGCCCCGACGGGCTCGACTACACCTTCACCCTGCGCGAGGGGGTGACCTTCGCCGACGGCGCACCGCTGGACGCCGCCGCGGTGAAGACCAATTTCGACGGATTCATCGATCTCGCCCGCACCTCGAGCGGCACCGCCTTCGGCGCGAGCTACATCGTGGGACTCGAGTCGGCGCAGGTGATCGATCCCAAAACGATCAAATTCCACTTCGGTAGGCCGAATTCCTCCTTCCTGCAGGCGACCGCGACCACCAACCTGGCGCTGCTGTCGCCGGCCTCCTTCCAGAAGACACCGCAGCAGCGCTGCCTCGGCGATGTCGTGGGATCCGGACAGTTCACGCTCGACAACTACACCCCGAACCAAGGGGTCACCCTGAGTCGCCGGACCGGCTACCGGTGGCCGTCGCCGTTGAACAAGAACACCGGCGAGGCCTATCTGGACAAGGTGAAGGTCAGTTACGTCGCCGAAGACGGGGTTCGGACCGGCAACCTGGTCAGCGGACAGATCGACATCGCCTGGCCGCGCAATCCGTTCACCGTCGAGGATCGGGCCCTCATCGGCCGATCCGGTGCGTACCTGCGATCGCGTTCGCTCCCGGGCGTCTCCTACACGCTGTACCCGAACGTGTCCGAAGGTCGCCCGCTGGCCGACGACCAGATCCGGCAGGCGCTCTACCACGCCATCGATCTGAAGACCTTCGCCGCGACCACCTTCGGAGCGGACTACCCGGTCGTCGGCGGTCCCTTCGACAACACCACCCCGTATTACGCCAACCAGAGCGCCAAGCTCACCTATGACCCGGCGCAGGCCGGTCGCCTGCTGGACGCGGCGGGGTGGAAGTTCGCGCCCGGTGATCAATACCGTTCCAAGGACGGCAAGCGGCTCACCCTGGTCCAGCCGTTGAGCGCGGCCAGTGTCGGTGCGGAGTTGTTCCAGGATCAGCTGCGCCAGGTGGGAATCGAGCTCCAGCTGAAGTCCGTGACCGCGGCCGAGCGGCCCGCGGTCATCGCCAACGGCCAGTACGACCTCGTCGAGGGCTACTTCACCCGGGCGGATCCCGGTGCGCTGCAATTCATCCTCGTCGAAGTCCTGGCCAATTCGAAGGCGATGGCGCGCAACGCCCAGAAACCGGCCGCGGCGGCACAGATCTCGGATCTGTTCACCCGTGCGCTGCAGTCGACCGATCCCGCGGCGCGCGAGCGGATCTACCACGAACTCCAGGGGGCGCTGATCGACAACGGCATCACCTTCCCGGTGTCCGAACGCGTGCAGTTCGCCGGAATTCGCAATCAGGTCAACGGTTTCCGCTTCACCGCCGAGAGCTTCATCGACCTGCACGACGTCTGGATCCAGCCGTGATCGGCTATATCGCCGGGCGAGTGGTACAGGCGGCGGGCGTGCTCTGGGCGGCGTTCACACTCGCCTTCGCCGTGCTGTACCTGCTTCCCAGTGATCCGGTATCGATCCAGCTCAGTGCCGCCGGAATCGAAACCGATTCCCTCACAGCGGCACAGCTCGCGGCCGCCAAGGCGAAGTACGGGCTGGACCGCCCGATCCCGGACCAGTACTTCTCCGCGCTGACCGGTGCGCTGCACGGCGACTTCGGCACCTCGATCGCCAAACAGGCGCCGGTGAGCGAGCTGCTGGCCGAAAGACTCGGCGGCACCCTCACACTCAGCCTGATCGCCGGTGCGCTCGCGATCGTGCTGGGTGCGGGGATCGCCTACCTGGCCGCGTTCGTGCGGATCGCACCGTTGCGCGTGCTGCTGGATCGGGCCCCGGCGCTGGGTGTCGCGGTCCCGTCGTTCCTGGTGGGACTCGGGCTCATCCAGTACTTCTCGTTCGAGCTGGGCTGGCTGCCGTCCTCGGGCTCGGGCGGCTGGAAATACCTGGTGCTCCCGGTGATCACCATGGCGCTGCCGGGCGCGTCCCAGCTCGCGCAGGTGCTCGGGCGCAGCTTCGCCGACACCCTGCGCGAGCCGTACATTGTGACCGCTCGCGCCAAGGGCCTCTCGCGCGGGGCCGTGCAGTTTCGGCACGCCCTGCGCAACGCCGCCCTGCCCGCGCTCACCATCATCGGAGTCCTGGTGGGCCTCACCGTGACCAGCGCAATCGTGGTGGAAACCGTCTTCAATCGCAACGGTATCGGCCGGCTCGCCCAGGAATCGGTGCTCGCCAAGGATGTTCCGGTGGTGCAGGCGATCGTGGTGGTCGCGGCCGCCGGGTTCGTCTTGATCAACTTGATCGTCGACCTGCTCTATCCGCTGCTGGATCCGCGCATCGCCCACCCCGCGGCCGCCGAGGTGCGGTGACATGGTGCAAACGCTGACTGCCCCGGAGACGACCGCATTCGGCGACGGCCGGGAACTTCCCCCGCGTATGCGCGGCGCCCGTGGCCGTTCGCGGCTGCTGCGGCTCGCCCGCCGGCCGGGCTTCGTACTGGCGAGCGTGCTGGTCGCGTTCGTGATCGTCGCCGCCTTCGCGCCCACCCTGTTCACCGACTACGAGCCCTACGCCACCGCACCCGCCGAGCGATTGCGCGCGCCCAGCGGCGCCCACCTGTTCGGCACCGACGATGTCGGTCGCGATCTGTGGACCCGCACGCTCTACGGCGCCGACCTCACGGTCAAGGCGGCCCTGTTGGCGATTGCCATCGGGCTCGGCGCGGGACTCCTGCTGGGCGTGGTGTCCGGGTTTCTCGGTGGCGTACTCGACGCGTTGATCATGCGCGTGGTCGATGTGCAGCTCGCGATTCCGGGCCTGCTGCTGGCGCTGTCGATCGTCACCGCCCTGGGCTTCGGGACCATCCCGGTGGCCATCGCCGTCGGCGTCGGCACCATCCCCGGTTTCGCGCGCACCACCCGTGCCGAGGTGCTCCGGGTGAAGACGCTGCCCTATGTGGAAGCCGCGCGATCCGGTGGCGGATCCTGGCCGCGAGTGCTGATCCGGCACGTGCTGCCCAACTCCTGGGGTCCGGTACTGGCGCTGGCGGTGGTGGATTTCGGGGCGGCGATCATCGCGGTGGCGGCACTGAGCTTCCTCGGCTTCGGGGCGGCGCCACCGGAGGCCGAATGGGGGTCGCTCGTGGCCGCCGGACGGAACTTCCTGGTGACCGCGCCGTGGGTGTCGCTGCTGCCGGGCGCGTTGGTCGCGCTGACGGTGCTGGCGCTCAACCACATTGCGCAAACCATGCGTGAGGTGCGGCGGTGACCGCGCCGGAAGCCCGCACGCGGGCCGTCGCGCCGATCGTCGAAATCTCCGGCCTCTCGGCGGGCTACCTGACCGGCGGCAGCGTGGTGGGAGCCGTGGACGATGTCTCGTTGTCGGTGCGCCCGGGCGAAATCGTGGCGCTGGTCGGCGAGTCCGGCTCCGGAAAATCCACCACCGCGCACGCTGTGATCGGCCTGCTGCCCGATAACGCGCGGATCATCGGCGGCTCGATTCGGGTCGGGGGAGTCGAGATCGTCGGAGCCCGCGAGAAGACGGTCCGTTCCCTGCGCGGAGCAACGGTCGGACTGATTCCGCAGGACCCGATGGTCGGCCTCAATCCCACCCGGCAGATCGGAACCCAGGTCGCCGAGGCGGTACGACTGCGCGGAATACGCGGTCCCGCGGTGGATGTCGAAGTGCTCGGCATATTGCGCACCGCCGGACTCGACGACCCCGAGCACCATGTGCACCGCTATCCGCACGAGCTCTCCGGCGGACAGCGCCAGCGGGTACTGATCGCGATCGCCCTGGCCGGGCGACCCGATCTGATCATCGCCGACGAACCCACCAGCGCGCTGGACGTGACCGTACAGGCCCGCATCCTCGACCATCTCGAATCGCTGGTGCGCGACAGCGGTATCGCCCTGCTCATCATCACGCATGATCTCGCCGTGGCGGCGGACCGCGCCGACCGGGTGATCGTGATGCGACAGGGCCGGATCGTCGAATCCGGCACGCCCGCAAAGATTCTCGTCGCACCCGCGGACGCCTATACACGTCGGCTGATCGCCGCCGCGCCCGCGCTGGCGAACGGGGGAGTGCCGGCGCCGCACTTCCGGGAAACCGGGGCCGAAGGCCTTCCCGCCATTCTCGAGATCGACGCTGTATCCAAGCAATTCCGGGCCACCCGGCGCGGGCGCCGAGTGGTCGCGCTGGACGAGGTGTCGCTCCGCGTGCCCGCCGGTCGCACCCACGCGGTGGTCGGCGAGTCCGGTTCGGGGAAATCCACGCTGCTGCGTCTCGCGATGGGCCTCGAGCCGCCCACCTCCGGTGCGGTGCGCTTCGACGGCACCGATCTGGCGGGTCTGTCGTGGCGGCGGCAGCGCCCGCTCCGTCGGCGCTTCCAGCTGGTACAGCAGAACCCCTACGCCGCTCTTGATCCGCGATTCACGGTGCGCGACAGCGTTATCGAGCCACTGGTGTCCTACCGAATCGGCAGCCGCGCCGAACGCCGTGCCCGCGCCGGTGAACTCCTGGATGCGGTGGCGCTGCCGCGCACCGCGCTGAACCGGTTGCCCGATGAGTTGTCCGGCGGGCAGCGCCAGCGCGTCGCCATCGCACGGGCGCTGTCCCTGCGACCGGATCTCGTGCTGCTGGACGAGCCGGTCTCCGCGCTGGATGTCTCGGTGCAGGAGCAGATCCTCGAACTGCTTCTCGAACTGCAACGGCGATTCGGCCTGGCATACCTGTTCGTGTCGCACGACCTCTCGGTCATAGCGAAGATCGCGCACACCGTATCGGTGCTCGACCGGGGCAAGGTCGTCGAAGCGGGTTCGGTCGCAGACGTCTTCGGCGATCCGCGGGACATTCGCACCCAACGGCTGCTCGCCGCCATCCCCGGACGCCGGGCACTGTCCGGCCGGGAACCCTCCACTCTCGAAAGGGCCTCACAATGACCACGGCAACCGATACCTGGGTATCCCACTGGCAGCAGTGGCACATCGAGCGCGAGACGCTCGCTACCGCGGAACACGGTCTCGCCGCCGCGATCGGAACATATTGGCTCGGCGACACTCCGCTGCACATCGACGGCGTCCCGGGCGCGTGGGTCGCCGCGGACGGCCGCGCCATCGGCCACGGCACCGGTTTTCATCTCGAGCTCGCGCCCGGGGACCGAGTGCCCAGCGGAGACCTGTTGCTGCAACCCCTGATTCGCGCCGGCGAGGTCGCACTACGGGTATTCGACCCGCAAGCGCCCACCCGTGCCGACTTGGCGGGGATCGATGCCTTCGCCCCGGATCCTTCCTGGGTCTTCGACGGCGTCGCCGAAACCTTCGCCGCGCCACTGCGACTCGACCACATCGACGGATTCGTCAGCAGTAACGCCGGGGTTCGCCTGCGTATCGTTATCGACGGCCGAGAACTGGCGCTGTCGGGCGCGGCTGCCCCGAACGGCGACATCCAGCTCACCTTCGCGGACACCACCAACGGCACCGAGACCCAGCGCTTCCGATTCCTCACCGTCCCCGCACCCGATGGCGAGGGCCGGATCGTCGCGGACTTCAACCGCGCCCACCTGCCGCCCTGCACATTCTCCGACCACTACCTGTGCCCGCTGCCGCCACCGGAGAACCGCCTCGATTTCCCGGTGCGCGCCGGTGAGACCTTCCTGCGCCGGGTCCGCCGATGACCCGATATGTCATCGTCGGCGCGGGGGCGATCGGCGTCAGTCTGGCCGTGGAACTCGGCGATCGCGGACATGACGTGCTGCTCGTGGCACGCGGTGCGACGCTCGAACACCTTGTCACACAACCACTGTCGTACCACACCCACGCCGGGAGCCGGGAGGTTCGGCTCCGGGCCGTCGACCTGGCCGCGGACCTGGGACTGCGGATCGGCGACATCGTCGTGCTCGCGGTGAAGTCCCAGGATCTGCCGACGGTCGCTCCCGCCGTGGCATGGCGCGACGTGACCGACGAGCACGGCGATATCCGGGGCATTGCCGCGGAACTGATTCCGGTGGTGACCGTGCAGAACGGCCTGGACGCCGAACGCGCCGCCACCCGCTGGTTCGACACCGTACTGGGCGCGGTCTTCCTCATCTCGGCCCAGCACGGCCGCACCGGCGAAGTCCGCGTCGGCGGGCATCCCCACCTCGGCGGTATCATCGCCGGAATCTCGAGCACCCGCACCCCCGAATTCGCCGAGCAGGCTCTGAAAACCGTCGCCACGGACGTCACCGAAGCGAACTTCCTGATCACCCTGGCCTCCGACATCCGCTCCTACAAGGCAGCGAAGATCGTCCACAGTGTCCGTAACGGACTCGAAGTACTGGCCGGAGACCGCCGCACGAAAGACACGGTCGGGCTGGCTCTCAGCGCCGAGGCCCGCACGGTCCTCGCTGCCGCGGGCTTCACTCCCCGAGACCTCGCCGACCTCGTCCTCGACCCAGCCCAAACCCACTTCGACGAACAGTCCGGGGTAACCCCCGGCCGCCAATCCACCTGGCAGAGCTTCGCCCGGGCCACCCCCACCAACGAAGTCGACTACCTCAACGGTGAGATAGCCCTCCTGTCCCGCCTCCACGCGGTCCCCGCCCCCCTCAATACCCGCCTGCAGCAACTACTCTCCCGAGCCACCCACACCGGCGGCGGTCTCGACCTCCCGGGCCTGGAAACCCTCACCGAACTCCTCGCCACAGCGTCGTCGCAGCAGCAGCACTGACGCCACCCGATCTGCCCTCCCACCACCGGCGCCGGCATCAACCGAACACCGCTCCGCCATCCGGCCAGACGGCTCGGAGTGGAGTTTCGCCGATCCGGCGTCACCGGATCACTAGGATTCGTCGGCGGACATTAGATGGTCGGGGACAGGGGTTTATCGTGGCGCGAATCGCGGCGGGCAGGCGGCATTCGGTTGTCTGTCGTGCTGACGGCAGTGTGGTTGCGGTGGGCAACGGTGCCGCCGGGGAGTGTGACGTGGAGCAGTGGCGGCATATCGTCGCCGTGGCGGCGGGCAATGTGCACTCCGCGCGGAACACCGGCAAGTCGCATTCGGTCGGGCTGCGTGCGGATGGCACCGTGGTGGCCTCCGGGTGGAACGGTGATGGGCAGTGTGACGTGCGGGAATGGAGTGGTGTCACGGCCGTCGCGGCTGGTTGGCGGCGCACGCTCGGCTTGTATGCGGATGGCAGCGTGGTGGCGGTCGGCCGAAACGCGGAGGGGCAGTGTGAGATCGGGGAGTGGCGCGAGGTCGTGGCGCTCGGATGTGGTGATTGGCACTCGGTTGGGGTTCGCGCGGATGGGACCGCTGTCGCAGTCGGCAACAACCGTGGCGGGCAGTGCGATGTCGGAGGGTGGCGGGCACTGGGCGGCATCGCGGCGGGGTATCTCCATACGGTCGGGCTCGGGAGGGACGGCCGGGTGGTCGCTGCGGGGCGCCGGGGAGCGGCCGAGTGTGCTGTCGATGGATGGACCGACATCGTCGCGGTGAGCGCGGGGAGCTATCACACGGTCGGGCTGACGGCGGGTGGCGGAGTTCTCGCCGTCGGCGACAACGGGTACGGGCAATGCGATGTTCGAGGGTGGCGCGATGTCGTGGCCATCGCGGCGGGATCGACCCACACGCTCGGACTCCGCGCCGATGGCACGGTGCTGGCGGCGGGAAACGATGCCGACGGCCAGTGCGATGTCGGCGCGTTGTCGCCGGACCGGTCCACGTAGCGGGCGGCACAACGCGGTCTGCTCGACGCGCACGCCACTCGACGTGCGCGATCCGCCGGCAGAAGGAGCCGATTCACTCGCGAATTCGACTCCTCCCGAGCAGGTTTCGAGTCAGCGAGTGGCGCGCGGCGCCCCCATTCCCGGGTCGATGGCAACCGGGCCGGATGCGCTCGGGGTGATCGGGAAGTCGAAGATCGCCGTCGGGATGTACACGGTGGCACAAGAATTCGGAATATCCACCACGCCGGAGAAACGTCCCTCGATGGGAGCCGCGCCGAGCAGCAGGTAGGCCTGTTCGGGGCTGTAGCCGAACTTGGTGAGGTAGTCGATGGCGTGCAGGCAGGCGCGTTCGAAGGACAGCTGCGAGTCCAGGTAGCGCTGCTCGCCGGACAGGGTGACCGAGGTGCCCGAGAAGGCCAGGTACTCGGTGTAATTGGGGCCTTCGTTGCCGGGCATGAAGATGGCGTTCTCCGAGACGCCGTACAGTTCCATGCCGTTCTTGATCAGGTCCACCCGCAGGTCGATGAAGCCGCCCATCTCGATCGCGCCGCAGAAGGTGATCTCGCCGTCGCCCTGGGAGAAGTGCAGATCGCCGACCGACAGCTTCGCGCCGTCCACGAAGACCGGGTAGAAGACGCGGCTGCCGCGGGTGAGGTTCTTGATGTCCTGATTGCCGCCGTTCTCGCGCGGCGGCGCGGTGCGGGCGGCCTCGGCCGCGGCGGCGTCGAACGCGCCGCCGCTCAGCGATCCGAGAATGGCGTCGCGGGGTTCGGGCGGCAGCGCCAGCGGCGGGACGCGCTGCGGATCGGTGGCGATCAGCGCACCCTCGCGGGCGTTCCACTTGGACAGCAGCGCCGCCGAGGGGGCGGTGCCCATCAGTCCGGGATGCATGATGCCGGTGAACTTCACGTGCGGCACATGGCGTGAGGTCGCGGTATGGCCGCTGAAATCCCAGATCGCCTTGTACGCGTCGGGGAAGTGCTCGGTGAGGAAACCGCCGCCGTTGTCGGTGGGGAAGATGCCGGTGTAGCCCCAGCCCTGGCCGGCCAGCGGGCCGGAGTCCTCCTGCGGAATCGGGCCGATATCGAGGATGTCCACGATCAGCAGGTCGCCGGGCTTCGCACCCTCCACCGCGAAGGGCCCGGACAGGCAGTGCACGGTGCTCAAGGGTGCGTTGAGCACGTCCTCGGCGGAGTCGTCGTTGTGGATGGCGCCGTCGAACCATTCGCGCACGTGCACGCGGAACTCGTCACCGGGTTTGACCGTGACCGGGGCCGGGATATCCGGGTGCCAGCGGTTGTGGCCGACGTACTTCTGCTCGGTGAACTTCTTGCGGGAATCCAGGGGAAAGAGCAGTTCGGGCAAGGCGTCCTTCTCTCGGTGTCGGGTATCGCGGGATCAGGGGCGGGGAAGCTTGTGGTGCAGGGGATTCCGGGTGATACGTCCCGGACTCCGGCCGGCCGGCGCGTCGACCACCCCCGGCTCGCTCGCGGTGCGCTGGGTCGCGTCGATGAGCCGCGCGGCAGCGGACCCCGGATGGATCAGCGGGGCGCCCCCGAAGCGGCGGCGGCACGCGCTCGCGCACACCGGGCAGGCGGTGGCGGCCGGAACCTCGGCCATCGAGAAGGTGCGATCGAAGCTTCCGCAGGTGTGGCAGTCGAACTGATAAGAGGGCACGATCCTCCTCATTTATTTTCATTCGAACATATTCCGTACGGAGACGATACAAAGCCGTGCAGGTCTCCGTGGTGAATCTGCCACGTGAAGTTCTGATTACGGCGTCGGGCTACCCAGCATCGGCCCGTGATGGCTTGGGGG
Organism: Nocardia sp. NPDC005978; assembly: GCF_040614455.1. NCBI lineage: Bacteria > Bacillati > Actinomycetota > Actinomycetes > Mycobacteriales > Nocardiaceae > Nocardia > Nocardia sp. NPDC005978. Next base: position 30,594 of record NZ_JBEXUS010000043.1, on the reverse strand, counting down.
AGAGGGGATTCAGGAATTCAGCTCGGCCAGCACGCTGAACTCCAGCGCGTCGGCCCCGGCCAGGTACACCGGCTGGGTGGTGTGCGCGCCGCGCACTCGCACCTCACCGCGCGGACCGTCGTAGCTCACCCGCCCGGCATTGCGTTCGATCGCCCGCAGGTCCAGACTGCGAGCGCCTTCGGCCAAGGAGGCGAACAACAGCAGGCCCTCGTAGCAGGATTCACCGATATTGTTGAGCGCGGGCGCTATCGGCCCGAACTCGCGGAGATACCGGGCGCCGAAATCCATTCCGGCGGGCGAGATAAGACTTTCGAAATATCCGCTGGCGGTGTGCAATCCGCGGGTGCTGTCCGCGCCACCCGCATACAGCACATCCTCGCCGATCATCATGCTCAGCCGGATTCGGCTCTCGTCCAGACCGGCCCGGGCGAATACGCGGTTGAACGCCGCGCAGTCCGCGCCCACCATGAAGATCAGCACGCCCTGCGCGGAGGAGCGCCGGATCAGGTCGATGGCGTGCCGGAAGTCGCGGCCGCCGAGCGGAACGTACGCCTCGCCGACGATATCGAGATCGGTGGTGTCGACGAATTCCCTGGCGGCCCGCGCGGTTTCACGCGGCCAGACGTAGTCGTTCCCGATCACGCACCATTGTCGGATGCCCTGTTCGGCGCGCAGCCAGCGCATCGCCGGGAAGAGTTGGTGATCGGGAGTTTCGCCGACCATGTAGACGCCGTCGGAATCCTCGCCGCCCTCATAGAAGGTGGTGTAGACGTACGGCACCCGTCCGGCAGTCTGCGGCGTGATCACCTTGCGGGCGTTGGACAGATGCCAGCCCACTACGCCGTCGACACGGCCCTGTCCGACCATTCTGTCGATGCGCGCGGCCAGTTCGGGCAAAGGCGCACCCGCGTCGACCGGATGCAGCCGGACCTCACGCTCCAGAATTCCGCCCGCCGCGTTGATATCCGCGACGGCGAGGGTGGCGCAGGCCTCACACGAAGGGCCGAACATTCCCGCCGGCCCACTGAGCGGTACCACCAGCGCGATATCCACCGTGCTGCGTTCGGTGCGAGAATTCCTGTGCGGCAACGGAATCACCACCGAATATTTCCGATCGAATCAATACCGTAAGGCGTTGTATATAGTGCTTCGGTGGACGATAGCACTGCCCGCTCGACCCGGGAAACCGCGGCGCTGGAACGGATGGCGCGCCTGGTGCGCCGGGCGTCGCAGGATTTGGACCGGTCGATCGCGGCCTGTCTCGGCGAGTCCGCGGTCGCGCGCTGGCATGTGCTCACCACCGTCACCGGCGGCGCCGGGGTCCCGATGTCGCAGCTGGGCGACGCCACCCTGCTCTCGGGCGCCAGCTTGACCAGGCTCATCGATGCGATGATCGCGGACAATCTGGTGCATCGCAAGGTGGACGACACCGACCGTCGCCGCGTATTGGTCTTCCCCACCCGCCGAGGACAGGTCGCCTATCGGGGGATGTGCGAGGCGATTTCCAGCAGTGGATTGGGCGCTCTGGCAACCGACGCCCGCCTGGACCGCTCGCTCACCGCACTGGTCGACCGGCTGCACGAGGTCGACGCACCGGGGTCGATCGTCGCGCGCTGAGCAACCGGCATCCTGCCGCCCACCGGGGGTTCAGCCGCTCGCTGCTCGAAGCGCCGGGGTAACGCCGGCAATCCGTTAGCCGATGGAACAATGAATCCGAAGTCCTCTCATGCAAACGCCCGTGCAGCAATCGACAGTCGAAAGGCTGAAAATGCCCCACCGGAAACTTGCCAAGGTCTCACTCGCCGCCGGCGCGGCAGCAGCCGCACTGATCGCCACCAGCGCGCCCGCCGCGGCCTCGAATTACATTCCCGTCGAGCTCCCCATGACCACCACGGGCGCATACGGGCTGGGCTGCTCCGGCGACGTCTGGGCGGTGGGCAATGTCTACCCCGACGGTGACGTGCCCGGCACGGTAGACCTCCAACTCAAGGGCTGGCTGAAGGTCTTCGGGGTCCCGGCCCCCTGGTGCACCCTGGCCCCCACGGTCCAGTGGCGGAATCTCGACACCGGCGCCACCGGGCAGGCCTCCACCCCGCTGGGCGCCTGGCAACCGTTCTTCTGGTCGGCCCCCGTGGTGGGTAACCTCCGTCTCGTAACCGGCCCCGGCCAAGTCGAATTCACCCTCACCACCGATCTCCCGCATTCCCCCAGCGTCACCAGCTTCCGGGTGTACTGACTTCGAATGGGTCATCTGCCACTGCACCTGTGCGTACCCGGTGGCGGCAGGACTTCTGCGAAGCAGGAGCTGAGAACCGGCCCGAAATTACGCACACTCGCACCGGGGCGGGCAAGGTGTGGTTTCAGTCGGCACACCGGGAAAGAGGCTGTCCGCTAGGCACCCCCGCAACCCGAGTCCCATCCAGTCGAACGGTTCGGTCGATTGCCGGTGATTTCGTATATCGGCGCGTAAGGCTGAGCGGAAGTTCCATCGATGTGGAGGGAGCGGTGTGTCCGAGCCTGCGCCGACCTCGAACGTGCCCCGGCTGTCCGAGCTGACCGGCGGCGCGGACGCCTTGTTGCGGGTCGTCGACTACTTCGACGGCTTCGACGAATCGGCTGCCAACGCCGACACCGTCATTCGCGCGGCCGCGCTGCTGGCCGAATGCCCGGTGGGCGCGAGCTGGCCCGGCGGTTCGGTGATCCGCTACGACGCGGCGGGCAGACTGCTCCCGGCCGCGGGAACCGGATCCGGTGCGGCGGGGATGGACCCCGCGGTCTGGCTCGAGCGCGCGGGGTGGGACGCATCGTCCGAGCGTGTGCCACGCGCGACCGGTCGACCCGCGCGGTCCGAGCCGGTCGGCGCGCGATCCTGGTCCGCGCCCGCGCATTCGCTCGATGACGTGGTGCTGGATCGGCTGCGGCACTGCCTGCGTGTGGTGGCCACCCGGGAGCTGGCGAACCCGCTGCGGATGGATGATCCGGCGCTGCTGGAAGTTGTGCTGTCGGAGAAGGAGCGGCGTGAGGACCGGGTCCGGGCGATGCGGCTGCTCGGGCTGGATCCGGGGCGGTCGACCCGGGTGCTCGCGCTGGCCGGGCCGGGGACCGCGGTGGCCGTGCGGATCATCGGCGAGCAGGTGCCCGTGCTGCGGCAGGCGGTGATCGGTTCGATCACCGCGGTACTGGTCCAGGACCCGGGACGGTCGAGCGTTCCGTCCGGCGGCAGCGTGGTGACCGGGCAGCGTGGGCGTGACTCGCTGCCGGCGAACGGCGGAACGCGTTCCGGCGTAGGCGTTTCCGGTTCGGGCGAGGCCGGGGGAGAGGCTCCCGTGGGACCGGGCCGGCTCTCCTTCGTGGACCTTGGTCTCTCGGACACATTGAACGCCGCTGTGGTGCGGGCATTTCCGGCCTCCCAATCCGGTGCGGACGGGCCGTGGATCGGGGTGGGCGAATCGTTGCCCGCATATGCGGCCGCCACATCGTGGGAGCAGGCGCGGCGTGCGCTGCGGTTCGCCTCATCCACCTGGCACGGCCGCCGGGTGATCGCGTTCGAACGGCTGGGAGCGCTCGAGCTGCTCGCGGATCTACCCGTGCAGCGGCTGTTGGGGGTCGCGGACGTGACGCGCGTCAACGAGTTCGCGGCGACCGAGGCGGGCGCGCTGGCGGTCGACACCCTCGAGGCGTTCTGCGTCTTCGGCACGCTGCGGCGCACCGCGACCGAGTTGCACCTGCATCACTCCACGGTGGCCGCTCGAATCGCGCAGGTGGAGGCCGTGATGGGCTGGGATGTCGACGACGCTCTGGACCGGTTCACCGCGACGCTGGCGTTGTTCGTGCGCCGGATGGCGTTGTCGTGCGCGCAATTGTCGGTCCCGGCGGCGGAACCGACGGGTGTCGGGCCGGGGCGGTGATTCTCGCGACGGGCGGCGGGTGACCCGGATCACGCCACTCGAAGACGATCGACGGGCCCGGCACAGCCGGTGCGGGAGAAGGAGATTCACACCATGGCCATCGTCGAACCCACCAACACCTGGAAACTGCTCGAGGAGCGGCTCGCCGTCACCGTCAACGAGCGGCATCGCCAGGTTCTCGAGATCGTCATCGCGCATATGAAGGCCGAGGCCGTGCCGGACCTGGATGGTTTGATGAAAACGCTGGTGCCGGAGCCGAACTACCACTTCTGGCAGTTCGGCCAGGATGTCGGCCCCAAGGGCTGGGACGGCGTGCGGGACTACTACGCGGCGTTCGTGGCGAGCAAGTCCAACATTCTCGAGTTCGACCTGGACCGCCTGCTGGTCGACGACAACTGCGTCGTCACCGAGGGGTACCTGCGGCAGATCTATCCCGGCGCGTACGCCGCGCAGATCGGCCTGCCGGTCGAGGATCCCGCGGCCGACTACCTGATCTCGTTCCGCCAACTCCTGCTGTGGCCGGTGGACGCGGCGGGCCTGATCGTCGGCGAGGACTCCTACCACTCGGGGCCGGTCGAGATCCGCAAGCTCTCGTTCGATGAATTGCCCAGGGAGTACGTCGAACTCGTGTACCCGGGCGTGTGAGAAGCGCGAAACTCGGCGGATGGAAGGCGAATCGGAGATGACGGACCTATCAGTGTCGCGGCCCCCGGCCGCGCGGCGCGCGGACATCGCGAGCCTGCTGCTCGACCGGCTCGGTGACGAGCGGCTCGGCCTGCGCACCCGCGAGCGGGACTGGACCTGGGACGCGGTGGTGCGGGAATCGGCGGCGCGCGCCGAACTGGCCCGCGCACTGCGGCGCGACGGTCCGTTCCACATCGGCGTTCTGCTGGACAATGTGCCCGATTTCGTCTTCTGGCTGGGGGCGGCCGCCCTGGCGGGCGCGACGGTCGTCGGCATCAATCCCACCCGCGGCAACTCCCAGCTGGAAGCGGACATCCGCTACGTCGACTGCCAGTTGATCGTCACCGACGCGCCCGGCATGGCCCGGCTGCAAGCCCTCGAGGTAGGACTGGAACCGGACAGGTTCCTGCTGGTGGACGACCCGGCCTACACCGAATCGTTGATCGCGCACGCGACCGAGCCGGTCGCGCACGCGGGCGCGGAGGCCCTGCTGCTGTTGCTGTTCACCTCGGGCACGACCGGCGCCTCCAAGGCGGTCAAGTGCACCCAGCGCCGACTGGCCATGCTCGGCTACGCCGCCAGCGACAAGTTCGGCCATATCCGCGAGGACGTGGACTACTGCTGCATGCCGCTGTTCCACGGCAACGCGATCATGGCGCTGTGGGCGCCGGCGCTGGTGAACGGCGCGACCGTATGCCTGACCCCGAAGTTCTCCGCGACCGGATTCCTCTCCGACATCAGGTATTTCGGCGCGACGTTCTTCACCTACGTGGGCAAGGCCCTGGGCTATCTGCTCGCCACCCCGGCGACGCCGCAGGACGCCGGCACCACCCTGGTCCGCGGCTTCGGCACCGAGGCGTCGGTGGCCGACCAGGCCGAGTTCCGCCGCCGATTCGGCGCCGAGTTGTTCGAGGGCTACGGCTCGAGCGAAGGCCCGGCCCTGGCCGCGCTCGATCCGGCTGCCCCGGCCGCCGCCCTGGGACGTCCGGCGCATCCGGGGGTGGCGGTCGTGAACGCGCAGACGCTCGAGGATTGTCCGCGCGCGATATTGGACGACTACGGCCGGGTCCTGAATCCGGATGAGTCGGTCGGCGAGATGGTCGACAAGGCCGGCGCGATGGTGTTCGAGGGCTACTACAAGAACGATGCCGCGGATGCCGAACGACTGCGAAACGGCTGGTATTGGACCGGAGACCTCGGATACGTCGACGAAGCCGGGTTCCTGTATTTCGGTGGCCGCAAAGGCGATTGGCTCCGCGTGGACGGGGAGAACACCTCGACGCTGTCGATCGAACAGGTGGTCCGCCGACATCCGGCGGTCATCGCCGCCGCGGTCTACGGCGTTCCGGACCCCCGCTCGGGCGACCGGGTGATGGCGGCGATCGAGGTCGCCGATCCCGATGCCTTCGATGTCGCCGAGTTCGCCGAGTTCCTCACGGCCCAAGACGATCTCGGCTCCAAGGGCGTCCCCCGCTTACTACGCGTCTCCGCAGGCTTGCCGGTGACCGGCTCGAACAAGGTACTCAAACGCGAACTCCAGGAACAGCGCTGGCACACCGACGAGTCGCTGTACAGCTGGTTCGGGCGCGGCAAGCCCGAATACGAGGTCCTGACCGCCGCCGACAAGTCCGATCTCGAGGCCGAGTTCGCCTCGTTCGGCCGGAAGCATCTGTTCTGACGACGGGGCTGGTCCGGTCGCTGCGCTGCCATGCCCCGGCTTCTCGGGGGGCTCGAGCGTGTGTAGAACCGGGTGGGGGTGGGCAAGCCACTGAGAGAACACAGCCGAATCCGACTCCGGTAGCGCGCTGCCGAGGCAGGACGTGCACGATGATCCCCAGCCCGAACCGGCTCGACATCCACCTCGACCACGGTCATGATTACGGACCGATCCTGGTGGTGAACGGAGACGTCGACTCCCACACCGTCCCGGTGCTCGCCCGTGCGGTGGGTCGTGCCGCGGACCTGCGGCCACGTCGGCTGCTGCTGGATCTGACCGGGGTGTCGCATCTCGGTTCGGCGGGGATCGAGGTCCTGCTCGACGCGTACGCCGCCGGCGAGCGGACCTTGCTCGCGGTCATCGCCACGGGCCCGACCGCGCGCGTCCTGCACACCGCCGGGGTCGACACGGTGATCGCGGTCTACCCGTACCGGGCCATGGCGCTGGTGTGCACCGCCGCCGCGGTCGCCTCGCCCGGTTAGCTCGGGCAGCACGCTGTCGCGTACCCCCGATCCCGTGCCGACACCCCATCGCTCGGCGTAGCCGAAAAATAGCTGTGGCAGGATGGGTGCGGTTGGCACGCCACTCGACCCGGTCTCTTCGCAGAGGAGTTCCCACGATGAGCGAGGCACAGTTCACCACCGACGACGCCGGTATTCCGGTACCCAGCGATGAGCATTCGCTCACCGTCGGCCCCGACGGACCCATCCTGCTCCACGACGCCTATCTCATCGAGAAGATGGCGCAGTTCAACCGTGAGCGCGTCCCCGAACGCCAACCGCACGCCAAGGGCGGCGGCGCGTTCGGTGAATTCGAGACCACCGAAGACCTCAGCGCCTACACCTGCGCCGACGTTTTCCAGCCCGGTGTCAAAACCGAAGTGCTGGCCCGATTCTCGACCGTGGCGGGGGAGCGCGGCAGCCCGGACACCTGGCGCGACCCGCGCGGCTTCGCGTTGAAGTTCTACACCCGCGAGGGCAACTTCGACATGGTCGGCAACAACACCCCGGTGTTCTTCGTGCGCGATCCCATGAAGTTCCAGGACTTCATCCGCTCCCAGAAACGCCGCGCCGACAACAACCTGCGCGACCACGACATGCAGTGGGACTTCTGGACGCTCTCACCCGAATCCGCCCACCAGGTCACCTGGCTGATGGGTGACCGCGGCATTCCGCGCACCTGGCGGCACATGAACGGCTACTCCAGCCACACCTACCTGTGGAACAACGCCGCCGGTGACCGCTTCTGGGTGAAGTACCACTTCAAGACCGACCAGGGCATCGAGTTCTTCACCCAGGACGAAGCCGACCAGATGGCCGCCATCGACACCGACTATCACACCCGCGACCTGTTCGAGCACATCGCCGACGGCGCGTTCCCGAGCTGGACCCTGCACATGCAGATCATGCCGTTCGAGGATGCCAAGACCTACCGCTTCAACCCCTTCGACCTGACCAAGGTCTGGCCGCACGCCGACTACCCGCTCCGGCGGCTGGGCCGGCTCACCCTCAACCGCAATCCGGTCGACTATCACACCGAGATCGAGCAGTCCGCCTTCGAACCCAGCAACTCCGTGCGTGGCACCGGCCCCAGTCCCGACAAGATGCTGCTGGGCCGCTGGTTCTCCTACCCGGACGCGCACAGGCATCGCATCGGCGCCAATTACAAACTGCTGCCGGTCAATTCACCGCACGCCGCGCCGGTGCACTCCTATTCCAAGGACGGCGCCATGCGCTACACCAACGTCACCGACCCGGTGTACGTACCCAACTCCAAGGGCGGCCCGCACGCGGACCCGTCCGTCTCGGGCCCGCCCGTCGGCTGGCACACCGACGGCGAGATGGTGCGCACCGCCTACACCCTGCGCGCCGAGGACGACGACTGGGGCCAAGCCGGAACGATGGTCCGCGAGGTCCTCGACGACGCCGCCCGCACCCGCCTGGTCGACAACATCGCCGGGCATCTGCTCAACGCCGTCACCGAACCGGTGCTGGTGCGCGCCTTCGAGTACTGGCGCAACGTCGACGCCGAGATCGGCCGCAGGGTCGAGGAAACCGTGCGCGCCAAGCAGAACGAGACCGATCCCAAGGCCGAGAAGCAGTCCAACCCGGCCCGCAGTTCGGCCCAACGCAAGGCCTGACCCCACCCCGTGCCGGTATCTCCGACCGCGCCGACCGGCATCGGCCGGCGCGGTCGGGATGCGGGTGAATGCAACTAAACCCGGATGTCTTACGCGAGCATCACAGAGCACCCCACGCCCGGCGGGATCGATCGACGGTAGGAGTCGCCGATCCCGACGGGCGTGACTTCACAGCAGCCGGGCGTCCTGCAGCAGCTCTTCGAGATAGGTGCCCTTGATCTTCTTCAACGCCGCCTTCTCGATCAGCTTGCCGCCCAGGGGCAAGGGGATCTCGGCGAGCGGCTTGCGATCGTTGAGGTAGTACAACGCCTGCAGGAGCGTCCTGACGTCGAACGAGGACGCGAACACCTCCGGCACGGCCCGGTCCACGTCCAGCAGCGTGTAGACGGCCTCCATGGCGGTTCGAACCGAGTATTCGGTCGTGAAGACGGTGTCGCGCTCGGTCTCGGCGAAGTTTCCGATGAATGCCAGGTTCCGGGATCCCTCGGGAACCACCTGCGGACGGTCACCGAGTGCCCGGGGCATGAAGTAGGAGGAGATGTAGGGCATGTTGCACGGCACCGCGCGTGCGGAGGTGCGGGCAAGCTCATCGATCTCGTCGATCGGGACTCCGAGGTGGTACAGCCACTCGGCGGTGAGTTCGGCGCCGGTGCACTCTCGGATGGTCTTGTTCACGTAGTTGCCAGGCTTGTCCGAGAACAGGCCGTACAGCCAGACCACGAGTTCCTGTTTCGGATCCTGTGCGGCGAAGTGCGGCTGCCGGCTCATGGTGTATCCGTAGAGCCAGTTCGAGTCCTTGATGGTGCAGGGCCCGCCGGTGACGATCCGGCCGTCGCGCGGATCGCGGCCCGAGATCTTCTGGAGGTAGGGCGCGATCCGGTCGTCGGTCAGGGTCACCGTGGCCGAGATGGTCCAGTTCGCCTCGGGGATGTTCTCGCAGAACTTCTCCGGCCGGCCGAAGGCGCGGTCACGTTCGGCCATGGTCTTCCACAGTTTCCAGGCGCCGCCCCGGTCGGTGACCACCGGAGCCGGCGTGTCGTTGTCGCCGAAGGTCGAGCTCTCGGTGATCGACCCGTTGGTGATGAGCACCAGGTCGTCAGGTCCGACAGCGATCTTCTCGGTGGTTCCCCGGTTGCCCAGCCCCGCGGATCCGGCGGCCACGCCAGTGGTGTCGCCGGTGGTCGCGCCGACGAGCAGTTCGATCTCGGTGACCGTCTTGCTCCCGCCCGCATCGGTCACCAGCACATCGAGAACCTGGGTCGCGGAGCGGAATACGACCCCGTGCGACTCCAGATGAGCCACGAGCGGCTTGATGAGCGACTCGTACTGGTTGTATCGCGCGAACCGCAGTGAGCTGAGGTCGGCCAGCGTCGCGATGTGGTGCACGAAACGCAGCAGGTAGCGGCGCATCTCCATCGCCGAGGCCCACGGCTCGAAGGCGAACATGGTGGCCCAGTAGAGCCAGAAATTCGACGCGAAGAATTCCTCGCCGAAGAACTCGTCGATCCGTTTGTCGTCGAGGTCCTGTTCGCGGGTGAGCGCGAGGTTCAAGATCTCCTGGATCGCGCCCGGAGTGAGGGTGAGCTCGTTCATCTCCTCGATGCGCTTGCCCCGGTTGTGGATCGCCCGGTTGGGATTGGTCGAGGGATCGGACTTGTGCGCCCAGTACATATCGTCCAGCACCGAAGCGTCCGGGGTATCGAGCGAGGGGACCGAGCGGAACAGATCCCACAGGGTCTCGAAGTGGGCTTCCATCTCGCGCCCACCGCGGATGATGAAACCCTTGTGCTCGTCGAAGAGGCCGTCACAGCTGCCGCCCGGGATCTGCAGCTCCTCGTACACGGTGATCGAATCACCGGGCACTCCACCATCCCGGATGAGGAACACGGCCGCCGCGAGGCCGGCCAGACCGCCACCGACCAGGTGCACCTTGCGTTCGGGTCCGGCGTCACGCTTCGGGGGGCGGGCGAAAGCCTCGAAATTTCCGTTGGATCTGTACACACTGCCTCCTGACGATGTCGGCGGGCACGTGCCTGACTGTTCTGCCTAGGTCGCTCCGCAGGCGTCAAGGCACGCCGGATCGAGCTGAACAGGTCACTCAACGAACGGCCGCCACACCCGGCTTGGTGACCGGGTCGCACACGAGCGAGCACGGTGGTGGCCTCTGATCAGCCTATAGCGTTCGACGCCCGTGTTCGGGAGCCGCTCGTGCGCGCCACGGCGGGGCCGGGGCGCCGGGGCGGCGGGCCGGACGCGTCGATCATCGACGCCCGGGACCCGAAGTCGTTCCAGCCCAACGGCTCCGATGAGCGCACGGCTGGGCACTGCGCACCGGGGGTATGCGAAGGTGCCCGATACGGGGGTGTCAGCGGGTGTTCGTGGCCTGGGCGGTCATGGCCAGCAGTGTCAGGGCGTCGTGTTCGGAGGTGCCGGGCGCGGCCTGGTAGATCAGCATCCGCTGTCCGTCGCCGGCGTGCTCGAGCACCTCGTTGGCGAGGGTGACACGCCCGATCACCGGGTGCTGGAACGCCGTGTCGCCGCCGCGTTTGACCCGGACCTCGTGTCGCCGCCACAGCGCGGCGAATTCGGTGCCGGCCGACGACAGTTCGTCGACCAGCTCGGCGGTGCGCTCGGGGGCGGTCAGTTCCGCGGTGTGCAGGTTCGCGACGCAGTTCCCGGCCACTCGGTCCCAGTCGGCGAACAGCGTCCGGGCCGCGGGATGCAGGAAGGTGTAGCGGATGGTGTTGCGTGCCGCGGGAGGCCAATCGTCCAGTCCCGGCATCAGGGCCAGGCCCTCCGGATTCGCGGCCAGCAGATCGTTGACCTCGCTCAGCACGTAGGCCGGGCTGGGCCGGACGGAATTCAGCAGCAGAGCCAAGCCGGGACGAACCGGTTGGGGATCGGCGCGGTGGCGTCGTGGCGTGCGACCCGCGGTTCGGTCGGCGAGAGCGAGCAGGTGCGAGTGCTCGTCGTCGGTCAGGCGCAATGCCCTTGCCAGCGCACCGAGTACCGCGTCGCTGGGCGCGGTTTCCCTGCCCTGTTCGATGCGGGTGTAGTAGTCGACGCTGACACCCGCCAGCGCTGCGATCTCTTCACGGCGCAGCCCGGGAGTGCGTCGGCTGCCCGGTCCGGTCGGCAGGCCGACGTCGGCGGGACCGATCGATCCGCGTCGTATCCGGAGGAACTCGGCCATCGCGTTCACGGATCGAGTGTGCCATCGGACGGGGCACTCCCGGGTGGCCGTATCGCACCCGGGAATGGCGCGGCCTTCCTCGCCCGCGCGTCGACGCGAACCCTGGAATCCATGACTGAGGCAATGATTATCGGCGGTGGTTCCGGGATGGGGTTCGCCCTGGCCCGGGTCCTGGTGGCCGACGGCAAGGATGTGACCATCGTCGGCCGCTCCACCGAGCGGTTGACCGCCGCCCGCGCGGAGTTGATGCGGGCCGGCGACGGCGCGGTACAGGTGATGCGAGCGGACATCGGCCGAGAGGACGATGTCGCCGAACTGTTCGCCGGGACCGGGCAGGTCGGCCACGTGGTCGTGACCGCGGCGGACGCCACGGGTGTATACGGTCCGACCACGCGGGTTTCGGTCGACACGGCCCGCGATGTCGTGAACACCAAACTGCTGGGCGCCTGGCTGGTCGGCAAGCATGCCGCGGGGAAAGTGACGGGATCGCTGACCTTCACCTCCGGCATCAACGCGTATCGGCCCAACGGATCGAACACGATCATGGCCGCGGCCAACGGCGCGTTGGCCTCCCTGGCCTACGGGCTGGCGATCGAAATGGCACCCGTGCGGGTGAACGTGGTTTCTCCCGGCTGGGTCGACACCCCCATCTGGAACCAACTCGGCATGGACACGCAGGCGGTGTTCGCCGAGCTGGCCGAGAAGCTGCCCGCTCGGCGCATCGGCGCACCCGGCGACATCGCGGACGCCTTCCTGGCCGTGATGCGCAACCGGTTCATCACTGCGACCGTGCTGCATGTCGACGGCGGCCACCGCCTCACCTGATCGGTCGGGCGGGGACGCTATGTTCCCCGCGCCGCGAGGTAGGCCGCCGTGAGTTCGGCCAGGACGCCGTCGTCCGGACTCGGCGCACCGTGCAGGTGGGTTGCGCGGAGCTCGGCCATGAACCGCTCCCACAGGGGCGGCCCGCCCGCGGCCAGCAGTTCGGCGCGCACGGTCAGTTCCGGTTCGGTGTCGAGCCAGACCGCGCCCCACGCGCCGAGTTGCGCCAGGACCGGGACGAGTTGGATCGCCGGCTCGGTGAGGCGGTAGGCGATCTTCTGCCGGTGCGAGGGATCGTCGTGGCGGGTGAGCAGGCCCGCGTCGACGAGTTTCGCCAGGCGCGCGGCCAGAATGTTGGAGGCGATCCCCTCGCGGGATCCGGCCAGCAGTTCCCGGAAGTGCGTGTGAGCACCGAACATCATGTCGCGCAGCACGATCAGGCTCCAGCGGTCGCCGAGCAGCTCCATCGTCATATTGATCGGGCAGCCCGATCTGCCCCGCGGCACGGGCAATTTTTCCAGCGAATCCGGTTGCAACACGCAATCAGTCTAGGTTAGATTGACACCGCTTGCGCATTGCAATCAGAAGGAGTTCCGGTGACACAACTGGTCCGCGTGCAGAACTTCATGGTGTCCAACGACGGCTACGGGTCAGGGGAAGGACAGAGTGCCGAACGACCTTTCGGCCACGCCGATCCGGCCGCGCTCGCCTCGTGGGCCGGTGCCACCGCGCACTGGCCGAACCGGACCGACCCGGGCGGCAGCTACGGCCTGGACGACTACTTCACCCGCGACTTCGCCAACAACATCGGCGCGGAGATCATGGGGCGCAACAAGTTCGGGCCGGTGCGGGGGCCCTGGGAAAACGAGGACTGGCAGGGCTGGTGGGGCGACGAGCCGCCCTTTCACACGCCGGTCTTCGTGCTCACTCACTACCCGCGCCCGTCGTTCACACTGGGCGAGACCACGTTCCACTTCATCGACGCCGCGCCGAAAGACGCGCTGGCGCAAGCCTTCGAGGCCGCCGATGGTAAAGACGTGCGCATCGGCGGCGGCGTGGCCACCGTGCGGGCGTTCCTGGACGCCGACCTGATCGACACGCTGCACATGGCCGTGGTGCCGTCGGTCGAACTCGGCCGCGGCGAACGGCTGTGGTCGAGCCCCGAAGACCTGACCGACCGCTTCCACCACGAAGAGGTCCCCAGCGCCAGCGGGGTTGTGCACCACCTCTTCTGGCGGAAGTGACGCGGGTCGGTCGGTGGCGGGATGTCCCGGCTGTGCCCCGCGCAGGACAGCAAGGTGGCCCGGAGGGCGGTCACGACTCCCGTGACGATGCTGTGAGCACCGCCGCGGCGAGGATGGCCGCCGCGGCGAGTAGGGCCGTGGCCTGCCAGCCGTACCGGTCGGCCGCCGCCGCGCCGAAGGCCGTGCCGAGGCTGCCGCCGACGAAGTAGACCAGCATGTACGCGCTGTTGAAGCGTGCGGGTGCCGCCGGATCGATCGCCAGCACCGTGCTCTGATTGGCCACCTGGGCGGCGAACAGGCCCGCATCGAACACCGCCAGACAGGTCAGGGTGACAGCGGTGTTCGCGAGGCCGAAGCTCGCGACGATCGTGGCGGAGCCGGCCAGTGCGAGACCGGCGAGGATGACTCGGCGGGGGCCGTCGCGGTCGGTCCGTGCGCCCGCGACGCGCGTCGCGAGAACGCCCGACAGGCCCGCGAGCGCATACAGGCCGATCCGTTCGGCCGAGTACGAGTGGGGCGGTTGCGACAGCGCCACGGCGATGCCCGCCCACACCGCGCAGAATGCGAAGAACCAGAGAAAGCCGCGGGCCGCGGCAACGCGCAGTTCCGCGTGGTGGACGAAAAGTAGTGGGAGAGAACGCAGCGTGGCCAGGTAGCTGCGATCTGCCGCGCCCGGCGCGGTAGGAAGCAGCACCGCGCAGCACACCGCGACCAGCCCGCAGACGGCGGCGAATACCAGGAGCATCGCGCGCCAGCCGAGTGCGTCGGTGAGCCATCCGCCCACGATCCGCCCCGCGAGGATACCGACCGAGATGCCCGCGGTCACCGTCCCCAAAACCGTTGCCCGACGGTGCGTTTCCGCCAGGCGACCGGCCACCGAACTCAACCCGGCGCCGACCACCGAACACGCTCCCGCCAGACCGACCGTCAGCCCCAGCAGAGCGACGGAGTTTGCCGCCGCGCCCATCGCGAGGGCAATCGCGAGAGCCCCGAACTGCGCCGCGAGCACCCGCCCCGGCATGAAGCGATCGACCAGCGGCACAAGCAGGCCGAGGCCGAGCAGGTAACCCACGGGCCCGCACGCCAGCGCGATGCCGACCGCGGCGACGGACGTTCCCAGTGCGGCGGCCACGTCCGCGATCGCGGGCTGCAACGGGTAGATGGTCGACGTTCCGGTCGCGGCCGCGACCGCCATGAACACGATGACGGGACCGCTCAGCCGAGGCGTGGCTTCGGCACTGGTATCTGTCTGCACCCGACCGACCGTATGGACGCCGAGGCCGAGTTACCGGCGGCAATCCGACATGACCGTCCTGTCGGCGGACCGCCATAGCGGTTCGGCCGCACCATCATTGGAGCCGACAACCCCTGCCTGCCGACGTGGCCGAGCGGCATGCCCCTCGCCTCGCCACAGCCGCGATTCTGCTCGCTGCGCTCTACGAGCCCGGTGGGTTGCGCCGAAATTCGTGAGGACCTGACGCGCTCACCCCTCGACCACCTGCCTCACCAGGTGAACCATTCGGGATGTTCGTCGGCATCCTCTTGCAGCGCGCTCAGCTCACGCGCGAAGAGTTTCGTGTGCCCGCATCGCAGGCAGACGACCGCGCGCAGTGATGACCGCGGCTTCCCATAGAACGTGCGTCGGTCGGGGTGTATCCCGACGCTGTCGTGACTCCTGAGCCCGAGGTTGCCGATCTGCCGGCCGCCGCACAGTTCGCATCGGGGCAGTTCCTTGGCGGGTTCCGCTGTCATGCTTCGAGATCTTTCCCGACGAGTTCGCCGCCCGCGCAGCAAGAATCGTGGAGACGGGTGCGCGCCGAGTTCCGGAGCGGGCAGATCCTGCTGGAACAGGCAGCGTCGAGCCGGTTTGCTGCGGTTGCTCACCCGAACCCGTTGCGGTGGGGCGTCGACCGTCGCCGCGTCGGCTCGGCCGATCGCGCCCGCGTCGGGACCGGTCGCGTGTCGGCAGCAAACGGTACGAAGTCAGCGAATTCCCAGCGACGCCTACCGTCGGTCGGCTTATCCTCGAAAGCATGGCTGCGCCCTCGTTGTTCGACACACCGATGTTGCATCAATTGCGGAACTGTGAACGCGTCATGGTCGTTGGCGCGGGTGGGGGCTGCGATTTCCTCAGCGGCCTGCCCGTTGCGTTCGCGCTGCACGAGCAGGGGAAGACCGTCTTCCTGGCGAACCTCACCTTCACCGCCGTCGCGCGCACCACCGCCCGCGCCCTGGCTCCGGGGGTGTACGAGGCGCGCGCCGACAGCACCGGGCCGCGCGCCTACTTCCCGGAGAAGCACCTCTCGCAGTGGTTGCAACAGCACGGCTATCCGGACGACCGGGTGTTCCTGATCCAGAAGGGCGGCACGCGGCAGGTGAAGGCCGCATACGCCTGGCTGGCAGCGGAATTGAACATCGACGGGCTCGTGCTCATCGACGGCGGGACCGACCTGCTCATGACCGGGGACGAGGCGGGGCTGGGTACCCCGGTCGAAGACATCACCAGTCTGCTGGCCGCGCGCGCCCTGGACGTTCCGGTCAAACTCGCGGCCTGCGTGGGATTCGGCGTCGACACCACGCACGGGGTCTGTCATGCCCATTTCCTGGAAAACGTTGCCGCCCTTGCCCGCACCGGCGATTACCACGGGGTCAGCGCGCTGATTCCCGGGATCGCCGCCGTCGACTCCTGGCTCGACGCCGTCGCCTGGGTGCAACAGCACACCCCGGCGCGCGAGAGCGTGGTCTGCGCCTCGATCACCGACGCCGCCCGCGGGGAGTTCGGCAACCACCATTCGCTCGAACGCACCCGTGACACGGGCGCCGAACTGTTCATCAACCCGCTGATGTCCATGCTGTGGGGGTTCAACCTCGACGCGGTGGCGGATCGCGTGCTCTACCGCAACCACATCGAACAGGCCGTCACCCCGTTCGAGGTCGCCGCCGCGATCGAAGCCTTCCGCGACCACAATCCGCTACGCCCGCGGCGATCGATCCCGGCCTGAGGAACGGAAGTTCGCGGGCGGCCGACCACGTTCTCCCGCAGCAGGTTTCAGCGATACCACTGAGATTCGTAGGCTTCCCACGTGGGCGCCGGCCCAGCGATCGAGGTGCCCGAAGGCCGCAGCCCGTCCGCCGCCAGCGCCAGGAGCCGTTGGCGAGCCCGCACGTCCTCCTCGGTCCGCTGCGGGTATCCGCTGAACATCTCGATCAGCCGGGTGATGTCGACCGCGTTGACGTCCGTACGGACCGAACCGTCGGCCTGGCCTTTCGCCAGTAGCTGTTCGAGCAGTTCCTTGGCTCGGGCATTGCCCGCCACCACCTCCGGCGGGATGGGCAGCGAGCCCGCCAGGGGCGCGAAGGCTCCCACCCGGGCCGCCACGCATCGTTCCAGGAAGGTGAACAGCCCCTTCCATCCGCTGCCGTCCAGATCGAGTGCCGCGCGCAGCGCCTCGGCCGTGTCCCCGATGGCGATCAGGCACAACCGTTGCAGCAGTTGCTCTTTGCTGCCGTAGCGGCGATAGAGCGTGCCCATTCCCACACCCGCGCGCTCGGCGATGGCGGAGACCGGCGCGTCGTTGCCCTGCTCGGCGAACACCGCGCGGGCGGCGGCGAGCACGAGTTGGTCGTTGCGTTCGGCCTCGGTTTGGCGGCCGAGCTTTCCTCCGGTGCGGTGGCGATCGGGGACTGCGGTACTCACGTCATCAGCCTATTGCCTGTGAACGCCGGCACCGCGGCGCGACCCGGCGGCTGAGACATGCGAACGGCCGCCCGAATGTGGCCCGGGTCGCATTTGCCCCTTGCCTACCGGAGCGATTCGCTCCTAAACTCCGTCCGGAGCGAATCGCTCCGATTGGAGGACAATGAACAACCAGCATCTGCTCATCTGGTCGGTCCCGGCATTCCTGCTGCTCATGGCGATCGAAATGATCTACTACCGCCTGCACCCCGACGAGAGCGCGGGCGGCTACAGCCTGCGTGACACCGCGACCAGCCTCACCGTGGGCGTGGGGGCGGGCATCGCCGACATTGCCTACAAGGCGATCGCGCTGGCCGGATTCATCGTGCTCTACGAGCTGACCCCGCTGCGCATCGAGGTCACCTGGTTTACCTTCCCGCTCATCCTGCTCGCCCAGGACTTCTGCTACTACTGGATGCACCGCGAACACCATCTGGTGCGCATTCTCTGGGCAGCGCACGTCGTGCATCACTCGAGCCTGAAATACAACTTCTCCACCTCGATGCGCCAGCCGTGGACCGGCTTGACCTCGCAGCTGTTCTACATTCCGCTGATCCTGGCCGGCGTACCGCCGTGGGCGGTGTTCCTGTGCGGCGGAATCAATATGCTCACCCAGTTCTGGCTGCACACCGAACGCATCGGCAAGCTCTGGCGACCGATCGAGCTGCTGATCAACACCCCCGCGAACCACCGCGTCCACCACGCCTCCCAGGGCGACTATCTGGACCGGAACTTCGGCGGCATCCTCATGATCTGGGACCGCGTGTTCGGCACCTATTCCGAGGAGATCGATCGTCCGGTCTACGGGCTCACCAAGAACATCGACACGCACAACCCGCTGCGGGTGGCCACCCACGAATACGTCGCCATCGGACGGGATCTGGCGAGCGCTCGCGGCTGGCGGGACCGCATCGGCATCCTGCTGAACCGGCCGGGCTGGCAACCCGAATCCGCCGACCGAACGAGGGAAAACGCATGAGGCGCAACCGAACAACCTTCATCCTGGCGGCGACGGCTCTGACCGTAGCGGGCGGCGTCGCCACCGCGAGCGCCGAGCCCGCCGCGGCCTCCGATCCGATCGGCTACCGGGTGAACCTGGAGACCGACACCGTGGTGACCGTGCTCGACCGCGGCACATTCGCGGTGGCCGCAGACGCCGCGAGCATCACGATCCGCGACGACGCCGGTCGGCTTCGCGAGTCGCTTCCGCTCGCGGTCACCCTCGACGGCCGGAGATTGCCGCTGCGGCAGGAGATCTCGGTCGACGGCCGGACATTGCGACTCACCCCGGACCTCGCGGATCTGGATCGAACCGCGCTGCGGCCGGTCGCCTCGCCCCTGGAAAACCAGCTCGCCATGAACGATCTGATCAACGCAGTCAGCCTCGGCACCTCGATCGGCAGCCTCGTCGGCACCGCGATCGGAACGGTCGCGGGGGTCGGTGTAGGCATCGCCCTGGCAGGCGCGTCCTGCCTGGTCCTGAGCCTGGGCTGCGTGGTCACCGTCCTGCCCATCGTCAGCATGGTCGCCGCGGCGGGCGGCCTGGCCGGGCTGATCCTCGCCGGTGGGCCGACGGCGGCAGCCGCGGCCTTCGGCTACTGGAGCACCCTGCGCGCCGAACCCGGCACGAGTCCGTACGCGCCGCATGTACAGGGCGCCCCCGCCGTCGGCTGACCAGCTCCCAGGACCCGTGATGAATTTGCGCACAACAACATTCGCCGCCCTCGCGGCCGCTGCTGCCCTGACCGTCGCCGCCGCGCCGGCGGGAGCCGAACCCGCCCCCGAATACCGGTCCGAGATCGTGAACGGCACCGTGGTCACGACCCTGCGGGGCGCGAGCTTCACTTTCGCTCCCGACGGAAGATCGGTCCGGGTGCATGATGACGCGGGCCGGCCGGTGCTCTCCCTGCCGCTCGCCATCGAGCTCGACGGCGCCACGCGTCCGATCGGCGGGCACATCGCCGATCAAGGCCGCACGCTGACCCTGACTCCCCGTCCCGTCGCGTCCCCTCTCGAAAACCAGTTGGCGCTAACCGAATTCGCCGGAAGTCTGACCAGGGCCTCCCTAACGGCCACGATCGGCGGATTCGTCATCGGCGCCCTGGTCGGTGCGGCGATGGGCCTCGGTTCCTGTCTGCTGGTCGGCCCCGCCTGCCTGGCCACCACCCCAGCCGCCATCATGGCGTTCGCGGCGGGCGGTGGTGTGGCCGCCACGCTCACCCTCGGCGGAGCCGCACTGGCACAGGGTCTCTGGAAGTACGTGACGACCCTCCAGGCCCCACCCGGCGCCAGTGAGTACGCACTCCAGGACGGACTCCTGGACCCGAACGGCACCGGTGCCCCCGACGCGACCCTACGTCTCCCGCCGCTCCCGCTGCGCCCCCTGATCACCGGCTCCGCGAGCAGATCCGCAGGCTGACCCGACGCACCGAATCATCGCCGCACCGAGTCAGCGGTGCGGCGATGAGAGCGCGGAGCTCTTGCCGGGCAGCCACTTTCGATCCCGATCAGGCGCTCGGCGCGAAGCCGTGCAGTACCCCGTCGACCAGCGCGTCCGCGAAAGCGTCGTCCAAAGTGTGTGAGTGCAGCAGCCAGCGCTGGGTCAGGGGAGCGTAGAGCAGGTCGATGACCAGCGGGAGGTCGGCGTCGGGACGGAGTTGGCCCGCGTCGACGGCTGAGCGCAGGCGGGTCAGGACCGCGTCGTGGGTGGGTTGCTGGAGCTTCTCCCGGTAGAGGGCAGCCAGGGCGGGGTCCGCGATGATCTCGATCATGAGGGCGCGGATGGGTGCGGTGAAGGCCGCGTCGGTGAACTCGGCCGCGGTCGCGCGCAGGACGACCTTCAGATCGCGGGACAGGTCGCCGGTATCGGGGAGCTCGAGCCCGGTGCCGTCGGTGTTCTCGCTCGCGGCGAGCAGGGCGTCCAACACCACCGCGCCTTTGGATTCCCACCAGCGGTAGATGGTCTGCTTGCCGACTCCGGCACGGGCCGCGATCGACTCGATGGTGAGTTTGGCGTAGGGAACCTCGCCGAGGAGTTCGCGGGTGGCGTCCAGGATCGCCACGCGAGAGCTTTCACGGCGGCGGGTCCGGGCGGGTGGTTGGGCTGCCATGACCGAATCTTAACAAGACGAAACGTCTCGTCTTGACAATCGCGCGGAAGCGGGTCAAAGTAGCGTTCAACAACGAGACGCAACGTCTCGTCTCGACCGAGGGAGTGTGCATGACCCGCGCAGACACCGGCCCGGTCCACCCGGCTTCGGCCCCCGCTCACCCCGCACAGATCAGGAGCGCACCAATGACCACCGCCCCTTCCGCGACCACCCGAACCTGGTTCATCACCGGGGCGAACCGCGGCCTCGGGCGCGCGTTCACCGTCGCGGCGCTCGCCGCCGGCGACACCGTCGTCGCCACCGCCCGTGACCCGCGCACCATGGCCGACATCGACGACACGCGACTCACGGTGTTGCCGCTGGATGTTCGGGACCGCGAGCAGGTTTTCGCCACGGTCGCCGAGGCTTTCGGGGTGGCCGGGCGGCTCGATGTGATCGTCAACAACGCGGGATACGGTCTGGTCGGCGCGCTCGAAGAGCTGACCGAGAGCCAGATCCGCGACCAGATGGACACCAATTTCTACGGGGCCCTGTGGGTTTCGCAGTCCGCGCTGCCGTTCCTGCGGGCCCAGGGCTCCGGCCACATCGTGCAGATCTCCACCGTGGGCGCGGTCGGTTCGCTGCCGCTGTTCAGCATGTACAACGCGAGCAAATGGGCGCTGGAAGGCTTCAGCGCCTCCCTCGCCGACGAGCTGCGCCCCTTCGGCGTCAAGGTCACCCTCGCCCAGATGGGCGGGTTCGACACCGACTGGGCGAAGTCGAGCATGCGGTTCGGGACGGCGGTGCCCGCGTATTCCGTTGTCCGCGAAGCGATTCTAGGTATGAGCGACTACCCGGACTCCTCGGTTGGCTCCCCGGCCGAAGCAACAGTCGAAGCGGCAGCACCGGCCGCCGAGAACGAATGGGCCGAGCCCGCACCGGAAGTCGCGGCGGCCGGGCTGCTGGCCCTGGTGAACGAGACCGACCCGCCGCTGCGCCGGATCATCGGCCCGGGTGCGCACCAGATGGTCGCTCTGGCCCTGGATGCCCGCCGCAAGGACTACATCACCGACCCGGAGTTCACCTGGCCCGCCTGATCGGGTTCGGCCCCGCCTGGGCGGGTCACCCACGTGAGGGGTGTGCCCGTGCGACTGCGGTTCGATCGCGATGACCTGTTCGTCCCGTTCCGCGACGCGCCCCCGATCGACTACGGCCTGCTCTGGCCGAAGGCCGGAAGCAACCCGCTCGTGCGACCGTTCGCGGAGATGGTCACCGAACTCGCCACCTAGTGACGCCCCCGCGGTGAGCGTTGAGTTCGGCTAAGCGCTGCGTTGCCGGAATCGCGCTTGTTGACGGGCTTTCGGGTGGAGATGCTGATTGGGCCCGGCCGGTCCGATTCTCCGGCACGACTTTCCGGCCGCATCCTGCCCGGAACACCACAGGCGGTCTCCGCCATCGAATCTCAGGAGGAATCTGTGTCACGTGAACTGGTCTACACGGGCTTCATGTCGCTCGACGGAGTCGTCGACTCCCCGGGCGGCAAGGAAGAAGGCCATCGGGGCGGGGGATGGGTGATGGACACCGAATTCGTTCCCGAGGCCTATTCGCTCAAGGGCGAGGAACTCGCCGACCACACCGCATTGCTGTTCGGGCGGCGCAGTTACGAGGCGTTCGCACCGTACTGGCGCGAGTCCGACGACCACGTCGCCTACCGGGACCTGCCCAAGTACGTGCTCTCCACCGGCCTCGCCGAGCAGGATCTGCTCGACGGCTGGGGTCCGACCACTATCCTGCGGACGGTCGAGGATGTGGTGCGGCTCAAGGAATCCGAGGGCGGCGCCATCTTCATCCATGGCAGCGCCGAACTGGCCCGCCGCCTCGCCGACGCCGATCTCATCGACCGGTACAACCTGCTGGTGTTCCCGGTGCTGCTCGGCGCCGGCAAGGGCCTGTTCAGCCGTGAGGATCGCGACAAAACGCAACTGCGGCTGCGGGATTCGGCGACCTACTCCAACGGCGTCGCCAAGCTCGTCTACGACGTCGTGCGCTGAGCGGCGGCCGTCGCCCCGGCGGCGTACAGCGCCTCCACCCGCCGGCCCCATTCCGGATCGGCGTCGACCCGGCGCCGATAGATCTCGTAGATCCGTTCTCCCAGTGCCGGATCGGGGTCGTCGGTGAAGCGGACCGCGGACTGCCTGGCCAGGCGCGGCAGGATGAAATCGTCGCCCGCGATGTGCACGGGGTCCCGCATGTAGCGCTCGACGGCGTCCAGGTCGGGTAGCGCGGTGACGAAGGCGTGGGTGAAGCCCTCCGCCGGATCGCCGAGGTCGGGGCCGAGGCTCGAGAACACCGAGGACTCGACCGAGATGGTCCGGCGGATCGCGTCCAGGACCTCTGCGCGCTCCGCGTCTCCGACCGCGTCGTCGAAACTGAAGCGCTGCACGAAAACAATCATTGAAACCTCCCCTAATTGCACTGACTGGTGCAGATTAATACACCAGATGGTGCTGACGCTAGGGTTGGCTTCGTGCAGCGAACCGATGCGGAGCGCCCGAAGGGGCGGATCGACAAGCGCCAGGCGATTCTGGGCGCGGCCTTCGAGGTCTTCGCCGAGGACGGTTATCACCGGGCGAGCGTCGACTCCATCGCGCTCGCGGCCGGGGTCGCCAAGCACACGATCTACAACCACTTCGGCGACAAGGAGACGCTGCTGCGAGCGGTGGTCGCCGACCTCGCCGAACAGGCCCTGGTCCGTAACCTCGCCGCGGTCGAATTGCTCGACCGCGGCGAGGATCTCACCGAGACGCTGACCGTGACCGGCCTCCGGCTGGCCGAGTGCTACTGCGACGAGCGCACCGTCGCGCTGCGCCGCATCCTGCACGCCCAGCTGCCGGCCATGCCGGATCTGCTGGACCTGATCCGGGACACGGCCACCGATCGGGTCACCGACGCCCTGGCGGCCAGGCTCGCCCGGCTGGCCCTGGCCGGGCGACTCGACGTGCACGGCGACCCGGCCATCGCCGCCGAGCATTTCGGCGCGCTGTTGACCGCCCCGCTCGAGGCCCGCACGCGCATGGGCACCGGCGCGATCTCGAAATCCGAACTGCGACAGGTCACCCGGAACGCGGTGGCGACCTTCCTTCGGGCGTTCGGCCCTTCGGCGTAGCGGCTGCGAGGACGGTTGCTCGGGCCCCAGGCTCACCGCCCGCCGTGGGCCGGTATCAGCTCGCGGCGACCGCGGGCTGCTCCTCGCGCACCGGTCCCTGTCGAATAACGCTGCGGCGATACGGAATCGCCGCGGCGATCACCGCCGCCAGGATCGACACACCGCCACCGATGAGGAAGGCGACCCGGAACCCGGCCTCGCTGGGGACCGCGTGCCCACCGGCGGAGATGGTCAGCTGAGCCAGGACCGCACCGATCACGGCGGCCGAGATCGAGGTGCCGATCGAGCGCATCAGCGTGTTGAAGCTGTTGGCGGCGGCGGTTTCCGACTGCGGCACCGCGCCCATGATGAGCGCGGGCATCGCGCCGTAGGCGAAGGCCACGCCCGAGGTGCAGATGATCGTGACCATGAGCAGGCCCCAGGTCGAGCCCATCAGGACCAACGCTGAGCAGTAGCCCGCGGCCATGATCACCGCGCCGGTCACCAGCGTGACCTTGGGTCCGCGCGCCGCCGACAGCTTCGCGCCGACGGGGGACAGCAGCATCATCATGATGCCGCCGGGCGCCATCCACAGCCCCATGGCCAGCATCGACTGCCCCAGCCCGTAGCCGAGCGAGGTCGGCAATTGCAGCAGCTGTGGAACGCTGAGCTGCAGCGAGTACATGCCCACGCCGATCGCCGCACTCGCGATATTGGTGACGAGCACCTGCGGTCGCGCGGTGACGCGCAGATCGACCAGCGGCTCGCCCGCGCGCAGCTCCCACCAGCCCCAGATCAGCAGCAGCGCCGCGGAACTGGCGAAAAAACCCAGCGTGAGCGCCGAATCCCAGCCCCAGGCAGCGCCTTTGGACACCGGCAGCAACAGCGAGATCAGGCCCGCGCCCAGCAGGATCGCACCCGGCACGTCGAAGCGGCCCGAGGGTCCCTCGGCGCTGCCCTCGGGCACCACGATCACGATGAGCACCGTGGCGATGGCGACCAATGCCGCCGCGGCCCAGAACATCACGCGCCAGTTGCTGTATTCGGTGACCGCCGAGGCCAGCGGCAGCCCGAGCGCGCCGCCGATGCCCAGCGACGAGGAGATCAGGGCGATGGCGGTGCCCAGGCGCTCGGGCGGCATCACGTCGCGCAGCAGGGCGATGCCCAGCGGGATGACGCCGACGCCCAGCCCCTGCAGCCCGCGTCCGATGATCATCGGCACGAGCGACCCGGCCAGCGCGCAGGTGATCGAGCCCAGGAACAGCGGCACCGTGGAGGCGATCATCATGCGGCGTTTGCCGTACATATCGCCCAGGCGTCCCGCGACCGGCGTGGCCACGGCGGCGGCGAGCAGCGTGATGGTGACGACCCAGGTGGTGTCACCCGGGTCGGCGTTCAGTATGCGCGGCAGTCCACCCAGCAGCGGCACCACGAGGGTCTGCATGAGGGACGCGGTGATTCCGGTATAGGCCAAGACCGCCAGGATGGCGGTGGTACTGCGGGGGACGGGGTCGGGCTGGGTCACGGCTTCTCCTGCGCTCATCGGTATATGCATAATACATACGATGTGCATTATGCATACTAAATGTGCCGCGCACAGGACGGTAGGGTGAGCGGGCAAGCAGCGGAAACCGCAGGTCGACGCGGATCGGCGGAAGGAGCAGGGTGAGCAATCCCATCGATGCGCTCGAATTCGAGGCCATGCTCTTCGGCCGGTACAGCCTGATCTCTCGCCGGGGCGACGGGCGGCTGGACCGCAGCGCCTACGTCCTGCTGCACCGGTTGTACGGTGGGGGACCGATGTCCATCGGACAGCTCAGCGAGGCGCTGGGCCTGGACGTGTCCACCCTCAATCGCCAGACCACCGCGATGCTGAAAGCCGGTCTCCTGGAACGCATTCCCGACCCCGACGGCGGAATCGCCCGCAAGTTCCGGGTCACCGCCGAGGGCCTGGAGAAGATGGAGTTCGAGCGCGCCTCGAGCATTCAGCACCTCGAGGTCATCCTGGCGGACTGGGCGGCGGCCGACGTCGCGGCGCTCGCGGACTATCTGACGCGGTTCAACGCGGCCATCGAGGACTACCAGGGTCGGCCGTGGCCGCGGCCCGAGCGTTCGTGAGCCTCATTCCGAAGTAGCCGCCGCACACCGTCTTCCGATCTCGCGCAGCGCCGCCAGCACCTCGGGCGGCCCGTCGAGTTCGAAGTCCGCGTCCAGGAACGTGAGGTGCGCGGCCAGGATGTACGCGGTGTCGCCGCCCGCGTGCACGATGCAGGACTCGTCGTCGACGGGTTCGACGGCGATCCCGTCGGGCAGCCAGTCCACCAGTTCGGTCGCGGAACGACGCACCAGCACCTTCGCGCGATACCGGAACCGGGCGATGCGGCGGCCCGCCGCGACGAACGTGATGAGATCGCCCCGCGGCGGCTCGCGCGGGTCGAACCGCGGCCCGGTCGGGATGCGCGGACTGATGCGGTCGACCCGGAAGGTGCGCCAATCGGAGCGGTCCAGATCCCAGGCGACCAGATACCAGCGGTGCCCGAGATAGACGAGCCGGTGCGGCTCGGTGGTGCGGTACTGTGCGTCGCCGTCGTGATTGCGGTAGTCGAAGCGCAGTCGATGCCGGTCCCGGACCGTGCCCGCGATCGCGGCCAGCACCTGCGGATCCGCTTCCGCCCCCGCGTGATTCGGAATCACGGTGGACGCCTGCAGCGAGTCGATGCGGTGGCGTACCCGCGAGGGCAGGACCTGCTCGATCTTCGTGCGGGCCCGGGCCGAGGCGGTCTCGAAACCCGACACCGATCCCGGCGCCGCACCGCCGAGTCCGAGCACCACCGCCGCGGCCTCGTCCTCGTCCAGCAGCAGCGGCGGCAGCTTCGCGCCCGGTCCGAGCCGGTAGCCGCCGGCCGCGCCGGGCGTGGAGCTCACCGGGTAGCCCAGCTCGCGCAGCTTGTCCATGTCCCCGCGGACAGTGCGCGCGCTGACGCCGAGTTCGGCCACCAGTTGCGGTCCGGTCCACTGCGGGCGGGTTTGCAACAGCGACAACAGATGCAGGAGCCGGGCCGAAGTCGTGATCACAAATTTCTACTCTAATCGCCAATGCGGCAAGTAGTTTGCCGCATTGGTTGGTTGACTAGAGGTATGAGCAACTCGAACACCGAGATCCGCCCCTTCCACATCAGCATCCCCCAGGACGAGCTGGACTACCTGAACGCGCGCCTGGATCACTATCGGCTGCCGAACGAGCTGCCCGGCTCGGGATGGCGGCTCGGCGTACCGGGTGACTACCTGAGCGAGCTGATCACGTACTGGCGCAACGACTTCGACTGGCGCGCCCAGGAGAAGACGCTCAACGAGCTGCCGCAGTTCACCACCGAGATCGACGGCCAGAAAGTGCATTTCGTGCATGTGCGCTCGCCCGAGGCCGATGCGACCCCGCTCATCCTGACCCACGGGTGGCCGGGATCGTTCGTCGAGTTCCTGGATGTGATCGGCCCGCTGACCGATCCGCGCGCCCACGGGGGCGACCCCGCCGACGCCTTCCACCTCGTGCTGCCCTCGATTCCGGGCTACGGCTTCTCCGGTCCGACCACCGAGGCCGGCTGGAACGTCAACCGGACGGCGCGAGCCTGGGCCGAACTCATGGATCGGCTGGGCTACGAGCGATTCGGCGCGCAGGGCGGTGACTGGGGTTCGGGCATCTCCCTCGAACTGGGCCGGGTCGCCCCGGATCGGCTGCTCGGGGTGCACGTGAACTTCCTGATGACCTTCCCCTCCGGCCGGCCGGGTGAGCTCGATGATTTCGAGCCGGCCGACTACGCGAGACTCGGCCTGCTGGAACGGTTCCAGGGCGATTTCGGCGGTTACATGTCCATCCAGTCGACGCGCCCGCAGACCCTCGCCTACGGCCTCACCGATTCCCCGGTGGGTCAGTTGGCGTGGATCGTCGAGAAGTTCAAGGAATGGACCGACAGCGTGGACCGCCCCGAGGAGGCCGTGGACCGCGACCGGATGCTGACCAATGTCATGCTCTACTGGCTGACCGGCACCGCGGCGTCCTCGGCCCGGTTCTACGCGGAGTTCGCGCAGTCCATGGCGCAGGGTGACTACCCGGCCCGGGTCGAGCGCCCCGTCGGCGTCTCGGTCTTCCCGAAGGACGTGATCCTGCCGATTCGCAAGCTGGCCTCCCGCGACGCGAATGTCGTGGCCTGGCGCGAGCACGATCGTGGCGGCCACTTCGCCGCTCTCGAACAGCCCGCCCTGCTGGTCGAGGACATCCGCGGGTTCTTCGCCGGCCTGTCCGGGTAGCGGAATCCGTTGCGGGCGGAGCTGTTTCGCTCCGTCCGCAACGGTCTTTTTCCCGGTGTGCGGTCGTCATCGCCGCGGGGCCGTGCCGTCTAGGCGGTGACGGTTCCCGCGGCGATGGCCTGTGCACGCTCGGCCAGGGCGGTGGTTTCGGCGGCGAGGCCGCGGATCAGGGAGTTGCCGAACACCGCGTGCGCCAGGAATGCCAGGGGACCGGTCAGGGCCAGGCGCACGACCAGGCGGGTGCGGTCGCCCTCGGTCTGCAGGACGCGCAGGCGGTTGCCGCCGCCCAGGACGGTGACCCAGCCCTTGTCCCGCCAGCCGAAGCGGCGGCCGGGATCGACCACGGTGACCTCGTGCATGGCGTGCCGGGTGTTGTCGTTGAGGATGACCTGGGCGGCGACCGACGCGCCGGGTTCGGGTGCGCCCGTCGCGGCGGTCAGCCACGGGTTCCATTCGGGATAGCGCTCGAAGTCGGTGATGACCCGGTAGGTCACCTCGGGTGAGGCGTCGATGAGCGCTTCGCTGTAGTAGCGGGGAGCCAGGCGCTCCCAGCGGGCGACCACCCCGGCGAACAGCACGGGCAGGATGCGGCTGCGGGCGGTTCGGGTGTCGCCGGTGCGGCGGGCCACGTCGAGTTCGAGCCGGTGGATCTCGCTGTGGATCCGAGGGTCGTCGTGGGCGAACCAGTGCAGATCGGTCAGCCGTGCGCGCGCCGCCGCGTAGTCCTGCGCCCGGACGGCGTCCCGGCAGAGTTCGAGTTCCGCGTTGTTCGCCTGTGCGAATCGCTCCGCCGCTGTCATCGGTACCTCCAGATCCCGTGGGGCCCGCACCCCGGGGGAAGCATTGCGGACGCGTGAATCCCAGTCAAGCATTTGCTTGGTCGCGAAACCGGCGACCGACCGGCGGGATCGGGCCGGTGGTGGAATCGAGGAAGAATGCGGCGACCGGGTTCGATTTCCATTTGATCGATTCCGGACCACGCGGCCGAAAAGCTCTATACGATAACTCAAAATTTGCTAGACGTGCCCATGTCGCGGCATGGACGCGTACCGATCGTTCCTGCTCCCAAAGACTAGGGGATCGCGTGCAAAAGTCATTGTTCGGACCGGCGGCCGGAGTCCGGCGCCTGATATTCATCGGATGTGCGGCCGGTATCGGCATATCCCTCGTGGTGGCTCCGGCGGGCGCCGATGTGCCCGGTGCCACGGAAATAACTCAGAAGTACGACCAGGCCGGCGGTTCGTCGTCGCCGCTGGGCAATCCCGTCGGCGAGGCCGTGGAAGTAGCGGGCGGTGCGAGCCGCGATTATCAGGGCGGCGCCATCTTCTACTCCGAACCCAATGGCGCGCATGTGATGTACGGCGTCATTCTGAACGAGTTCCGGGAACTCGGCGGTCCCGCAAGCGATCTCGGATTCCCCACCAATGACGAATCCGACACCTCCGGTGTCGCCGGTCGGTTCAACAACTTCGCCGCACCCGACGGCGCCGCCATGTACTGGACGCCGCAGCAGGGCGCCTGGGTGGTGCGCGGCCCGATCCTGGCGGCCTACCGGCAGCTCGACGGCCCGGCAGGTCAGCTCGGTTTTCCGACGGCGGCCGCCGCGGTCAACGGGGACGGCGCCACCGTCCAGAAATTCAGCGGCGACAACGGCGCCGCGGAGATCACCTGGAGCGCCGAGCGCGGATTCTCCACTGTGCCAGGAAGTTTGGCGGCCGGCCTGGCCGGTCTGCAGCTCCCCACGATGACCGGTGTCCTGCCCGAGGGCTCGGTGCAGCTGCCCGACGGCCGTGTCCAGCTGCCCGACGGGTCGATCAAGATGCCCGACGGCAGTTACCAATTGCCGAACGGCAATGTCGTCATGCCGGACGGCTCCGTCAAACTGCCCGATGGGTCCATCAATTTGCCGGAGGGCGCGGTACGGCTCGGTGACGGTTCGCTGCAATACGCGAACGGTTTGATTCGTATGCCCGACGGTTCGTTCAAACTCCCCGATGGCGCGGTGCAATTGCCCGACGGCACCGTGCGCATGGCCGACGGGTCGATCGTATTCCCCAGCGGCGGCGTGAAAATGCCGGACGGGTCCTTCGATTTCCCGGGCATGGCCTTCTCCTCCGCCGAGAAATCCACCGGATGGTGGGATCGGCTGCGGGACAACATGGGCGGCTGGTGGTGGATCGTTCCGGTCCTGATCGCCCTGTTGGTCCTGGCCGCGCTGGCCGGGCTGTACCGCTGGTTCCGTGACCGCCGCGGTGGCGGTAGCACCGGTGGCCCCTCGGGTCCCGGTGGTGGCGGCGTCGGCTGGGACGACCGCGCATCGGGCAGCGGCGCCGCGCAGGCCGATACGACCGGACGCGGTGTCACCCCCGGTGGCATGGTCAAGGGCGCTGCCGCCACCGGTGCGGCGGGCGCGGCCGGGCTGGGCGGCCGGGCGCGCGAGATGGTCGGCGACGCGACCTCCGGAATGGCGGGCGCTGGCCGCCATTCCGCGGACCGGATGGGCGATATGGCCGGCGGGGTGACCGATACCGGCCGGCGGGTCGGCGAATCCGTCGGCTCGGTGGGCAAGCACGCCGGTGCGGCCGCGGCCGGTGTCGCCGCCGCGGGCGCG